>JAIVHE010000215.1:6638-10009 GCA_020201255.1 Desulfobacteraceae bacterium | reverse complement strand
AGATGACAAGGAAGGCGCCACTTTTTCAACCAGGGCGGTCACGGCTTTTTCAAGATCTGCTGCATCACGCTCAATGCCGGCAATGCGTTTTTTAAGGTCCTCTGCTTCTTTGATCCTGTCAAAGCACTGTTGCAATATTTCCAGCATATCCACCGCCTCAAGGGGGGATACATCCGCTTTCACACCCAGGCCAAAAACTGCTTTTTGCCATTGCACCTCCCATGCAGACCAGGCATCTGTTGCCGCAGCAAGGTCCTGCTATACCTGATGCAGCACCTTTTGGGCATTTTTCTTTTTTGCCAGCAAGGTTTCAACCTCCTGCCTGTGGGTTGCGATTGCCTCTACAACCGTCTGGGCAAAGACCAGCACCGGATCCAGAACCGATTCAACACTGATGCTTTCTTCTCCCATAAGCACCAGTGCTTTTTTTATTTTTTGGACAAGATCCTGCTGCCGGGCCGTATCCAGGTTGATCTGCCGCTCTTTTGCAAAAAGATCCCCCACGGTAAACCGCAGTTTGTCCATTTGGGTCAGCCACCCCCCCATTTCCTTTGGAGACAGCGGCGTGATGCCCACAGGCTTCCACACGCGCATCCATTGCTCATCAAGGACCTGAGACCGCTTCAAATGCGCCTGTTCCTCTTTATCAATATCCGCCAATGCCTGTTGCAGGCCCTGTTTTTTTGCAGCTGCTCTTCTGCTTCCTGCATCTCCTGGTTGACCCGGTCAACCTGTTTTTCAAAATCCGGGGTCAGGGGTATGACAGGTCCCAGGTTCTGCTTTTGTTCCTGCCAGGACTTCAAGGATGCCAGTTCCGGAATGGCCAGGTGCAGCCGGTTCAGGCGGTGCAGTTCACTGTTTACATGGTCCCGTTCCTTTTCCAGGCCGGCATGTTTGTTTTCGGCATCAGCCAAAGCATCTTTGTGTTGTTCCCAGTCTCTGTAGGACAGACTTTTTTCTCTGGCCTGTTTCTGCAATTCTTTGAATTTTTTAATTGCCTGGTTGATCCAGGGGTTTTGCCCTGACGGCTTGAAAAGGTCTGCTGCTTCTTTTTCCAGCTGCTCGATAAGATGCTGCAAAGAGGAAATCCCTGCGCCCGCAGCAAACAGAGCCTGCCCCACTTCCCCTTTCTGGTCAAGAATATCGTTGCCTCCCTGGACCAGTTTGTCATGATCAATACCATAGAGGGATGCAAACACCTTGGGATCCACCCCTGACAAAAACGGTGCCAGAAGACCCGGATCAAGGGGATTGCCTGCTTCATCAACCATATCGTTCACTTTTTTTTTGCGACGGTAAAACACCATTTTCTTTCCTGCATCATTTTCAAGGCATCCGCCCACCAGCAGCTGGTCATAGGCGTGAACAAAATTATCCGGTGTGGTGTGACCGAATCCATACAGCAGGGCTTTCAGTGCCCGAAGAGAACTGCTTTTGCCCGCCTCGTTGGGGCCGTAAATGATGTGCAGCCCGGGTGTGGTGGAGTGAAAATCCAGTGGTTCTCTGTCTGTAAACGGCCCGAAGGCTTTGAGATACAGCTGGACAAGTTTCATTGGTCACCCCCGTGGTCCCGCAGTTTTGCAATCAAAAATTCCTGGACTGCCGTGCGCAGTGCAGCCATGTTGTCACTGGATGTATCCAAAAACAGGCCGCCATTGCCATGGAGTTCCGCAGGCAGTTTGGTTTTCAACTGGGACAGTTCCGGCACCAGCGAAAACAGGGTCTGTTCATCCAGTTCCAGGTTTTCAATGGATGTCACCAGCCCTGCAATGGGGGTGTCTTTGCCAAAAAGTTCTTTTGGGTCTTTTTTCCGCCGGGTCTCAAATTTCACCTGCTCCAGCCACACATCACCCAGAGAAGCGGCAATGGCCTGAAATTCACACACAATTTCTCGTTTGTGCACATGGCCCAACGCCCAGTAGTCATATCCTCTGGAGGTAAGATCATCCAGGGTGCAGGGTGCATACTTTTCATGCCCCTCCCGGCCGGTCAAAGCGGTATGTAGCAGCCCGATATTGAAATAACCGGCATGAAACAAAGGATATCCTGCAGCAAGATTGTCCGTCACCGCCCGGGCGGCATAGCTCCGGCCATGGATGACCACCCCTATATTATCTAGCACAACAGATTCAGGGGCTTTGTGGGAAAACAGGGTGACATTTTCCGGAAGAGGCATGACCCGGGTGATCTGGCTGGCTGCATCATGGTTGCCTGACACAATAAAAACTCTGATACCTGCCCTGGACAATTTTCCCATGCGATCGGCAAAAAACAGGCCGGTATTGTAGTCCTTCCAATCGCCGTCATACAGATCACCGGCGATAAGAACAAAATCCACCGCCTTTTCCACAGCCAGATTGATCAGGTTGTCAAAGGCACGTCTGGTAGCTTTGCGAATTTCCTGCACCGGTGCGTCTTCATGGGCTTCAAGCCCTTTTAACGGACTGTCAAGATGGATATCTGCTGTGTGAATAAACGTGATCATTAATTTTTTCACCTTGCAAAAAATTGATTTTTTGTACCGTTTTGTGCACCATACCAGACCCGGCCGGGGCAATCAAACCCTAATCACAAAGCAAACTCATTCTTAAATAATTATATTATAAATTCAGTGGTTTATGGATAATATCGGATGGCCTTACATTAATTAGATTTTTTTAAAACCACGAAGGTCACGAAGAACACGAAGAAGCCCTTGCTTCGTGTTCTTCGTGACCTTCGTGGTAAAATAATTTGCCCTTTGGTTTTTTCAGCAGGTATGGTAATTAGATAAGGTATGTAGAAAAAAATTTTCAGGAGATACCTTGCCATGCAACATGCAAAAAGATGCAGCCCCCTCCTGGTGCTGCTGGTGCTCATCCTGGCATATGCTGTGCCGGCCCGGGCCGGAATCGATCTTATGGTCCTTTCCCTGAGCCAAAAAATCCAGACCACCATTTACAATCCGGCAGATCTGACCCTGGTCACGGACAGCCGCATCCTTCCGCTTGACAAAGGCATGAACCAGATCCGGTTTTCATGGGCAAACACCCGCATTGATCCCACTTCCCTTACCCTTGCAGTCACAGATGCATCCCTGCCTGTCACCATTGAACAGATGCGGTTCCCGCCTGACACAAAAGACCTTGCCATCTGGCAGGTCTATGCACAAACCCCCTGCAGGGCCGAAATTGAGATCAGTTATTTCACTGCAGGCATCTCCTGGGAATCCTATTATACGGCCATTTTATCCTCGGACAAATCCCATATCCGCCTGACAGGGCATCTCCGGATACAAAACCGGTCAGGAGAGGATTATGACAATGCCAAAACCCGACTGGTGATAGGAAAAATCCATCTGCTGGACCGAATCGCAGAACTGGCTGACCAGA
>JAIVHE010000215.1:4828-6432 GCA_020201255.1 Desulfobacteraceae bacterium | reverse complement strand
GCTTCGGATCTGCCGGCGGAGGTTGAAATCACCCGCCATAGGCCTGATCCTGATTTTACCATCACGGACATCACCGGCCCGGGCCGGTTTGAAAAAATCGATCAGACCCGGTTCAGATTCTTTGTGACCCTTGCTCCGGGCACAACAACATCCATAGGCTATACCATCACCACCCGTAAAGGAGACATAAAATGGAAGCAATAACCCGTTCCATCCTCCTGAGGCCGGGCCTGCAGAAAAAGTTGTCCCTGAAATCATTTCTGGTTCTCAGCCTGGTCCTGATCATGACCCTGGGGTACATTCCTGCCCTGCCCCAAACCGCTGTGGCCAGGACCCAGGTGGCAACCCTGCCCCCGGAAGACAAGGTTTTCATCCGCCTGGCAGGCCAAAACACCGCCCTGGTCCAGGAAGAGCGGGTTCTCACCCTGGTTGCGGGCATCAATAAGGTTACGTTTTCCTGGCAGAATGTGCACATCGATCCTGATGCCATTTATCTGGATACCCTGGCAGATCCTGATGATATCACCCTTTTGTCCGTGGCCCGTCCCCCCGATGAATCTGCATTGGTGTGGGAAATTTACAGCAGAACAGATACAGAGCAGCCGGTTGTGGTCTCCTACCTGCTGGCTGGACTTGACAACCTGATCACCTATACAGCCCTGGCAGATGCAAAGGAAAAAACCCTGGATCTGGATGCCCGCATCATCCTGCGAAATTTTTCAGGGGAAGATTTTGCAAATGCCGCATTTTGGCTCGCGCCGGACAATGTTTTCAAGACCGATTTACTGCATCTGGAAACCCGACAGGTTCTGTTCCTTGCACAAAAAAATCTGCCCATAACCAAAACATATGACTGGGATGAAAAAACCATGACCCCTAATCCTGAAAACCATCCAGATGCCCCGGGCATTCCCACGGGATACAGGATAAAAAACAGCAGTGATGCAGGACTGGGATTTGATCTGCTCCCGGGAAAAGTCCGGATTTTCCAAGAAGATGACCAGGCAGGCACCATCTTTTCAGGAGAAGACCTGATGCCGTTTGTACCCAAAGGTGACACAGCGTTTTTACAAATCGGCAGCAGCCGGGATATTTTGGTCTCCAAACGCAGGATACACAGCGAACAGACACAGGTCCGGCGCAACGAAAAAGGAAAGATCCAGGTTTTTGATAAAAAAATCACGGACCGCTTCATCCTGGAAAATACCACATCCGCGCCGGTGATGCTGACCCTCACAGACAGGATAGACGGCCAGTGGGAGCCTGTGAACATGGGGCATCCCTATAACCTGACAGACCACCAGACCCTGGTGTTCGACATCCCCCTTGAGGCAAAAGAAAAAAAGACCATAGATCTGACCTATACGGTTGTAAACATATTTACCGGCACATTTGCCCGGTATAACCAGGCTGCGCCCGGCAACTGATCTGTGACTGCAACCAGCCTGTAAACCACCTTTATATGAAAGCCATCAGCTTCCAGCTAAAAGCTAACGGCTAACAGCTAAAAGCTTTTAGCTTTTGCTCTGCCCGCCAGGGCATGGGTGTAACTATTAAAGAGAAACCTATAATGAAAGAAGAAACCTATGATTGCCTTTACCATG
>JAIVHE010000215.1:0-4767 GCA_020201255.1 Desulfobacteraceae bacterium | reverse complement strand
TGATTGTGGACAAAACCGGGACCATGCAGATCAGTGCTGTGCATGATCTGGCCACCGGCACCAACCTGATGCAGGCTGCGGTGAACCAGCTGAAGCATGTGGATATCCGGGATCTGCCGCCTGATTTCGGCAAAGAAATTTTCACAGGAACCGGCAGCCATAATGTGATAGCTGTGTCGGATCCTTTCTGCCCCCACTGCCGCAAAGGGTGGGAATTTGTCAAACTCAACCAGGACCGGCTCAAAACCTTCCGATTAGCCAGTTTTCCTTTGAACCCGGCTGCAGAAACAGCCTGCATGATCATGGCGGATGCCCACTACCGGCAGTCACAGGTGTTTGATATTGTTGATTTTACCTATTCCCAATTGCACTCCGCACCCGAACCCATTGATATTGTGGTGCAGTATATGGAGGCATTTCCCGAACTTGGGCAAAAATGGGGACAGGATCCGGCATCTGCCCTGGCATATCTGACAAAAACATACGGTACCGCTGTGCAACAGGAACGTAACGCGGCCCAGACACTGGGGATCAACTCAACCCCTGTATTTTTTGTGAATGATACGTTTATCCGGGGATTTTCTGCCCAAAAACTGGAAAACGCCATGCCCTGAAACCTTGGGGCCTGAGGCCCATGACCGGTAACCTTCTTGACAAAAACCTAGCGTATAAACCAACCCCGGTCATCTTCATTGGGATCATAGGGGTTAAAGATTTCCACCACGCCGGTTTCCGGATTGATCCGTACCGGTGTATAGTAATAGTAGGAAAACCACACACCGATCAATTTGCCGTTGTGATCCAGGATATCTGCGGCCCGCATCCTGGTGGCATCGATATGAAGATCGCTCAGGTTACTGATTTTTTTGTATACCTGGTCCATGGAATCAATTGTAAACCAGAGCCGCGAATTGAACTGGTATGTTTTGTCTATGCCCACCACAGCATAGGGCAGACCAGATCTGCCGCTGTAGTAATACTGATACTCATCTGACAGACTTCCGGTCTGATACTGATCCATGATAACCGGATTGGAGACAAGTTTTCCATAGGACCCGGCACAACCCGCAACCATGACAGAAACCACCAGCAGAGCAATACAGATCCCTGTGGACCGGCACCTGGTTTGACGGATATTTGGAGGTTGACAGTTTTTTGGGGCAGACTGCCCTTGTTTTTGTATATCAATCACTTTCATTATACTCCTCCTTTGCTGACAGATTTTCCGATTATTCCCCTTCAAATGAAACCATGGAAAACACCGGACAGTCCGGTATCTGTTCTCTGCCTTTCAGGTCGGGCAGTTCCACAACAAAGGCGCATTCAATAAGATCCGCCCCCAGTTGTCTGACCAGTTTCACTGTGGCGCCAACTGTCCCGCCTGTGGCAATCAAGTCATCCACAATCACCACTTTTTCTCCGGGACTGATGGCATCTTCATGGATTTCCAGGGTGTCTGTACCATACTCCAGATCATACTCTTTCTTGATAGTCAGGCCGGGCAGTTTCCCGCTTTTTCGGACCGGTACAAATCCAATGCCCAGTTTATAGGCCAGCACCCCCCCGAAAACAAATCCCCTGGCATCAATGCCCACAATTTTATCAATGCCTTTGTTCCTGTACCGCTCATACAGGATATCACAGGAACAGGTAAATGCTTCGGGGTCCTGCATCAGGGTGGTCAGATCCCTGAAGATAACACCCTGTATGGGCCAGTCCGGAATACTTCTGATGGTTTTTTTGAGATTCATTTTCAGCTGCTGCGCCTCCTGCGTAAATAATGTATGCTGCCAACCTGCCGTATCAGGATCAACCCGTTTGGATTCGCCTTTTATGCCTGTCTTTTATGCCAGCTTTTGTCATGGCATGCTTCTTTGTCTTTTTTCAAGAGGATATCCAAAATCATGCAACCCTTCAACCATTTTGTTCATTTTGCACCGGAAACTGATGCCGGGTTATGCCCTGCCCTGTGCTGTCAATAGCACCTGGTCGTTGCGGCTGACATTGAGCATTGCAGCGGCATTTGCATTTTTTACGGCAATTTCCAGTCCATTTTCAACAGGCACGGGTTCTGCAGCGGCAAATGAAATCAGATCACGTACCGGTGGTCCAAATGCTGATGGCTCCATCCCCAGGGAAAGATGGGCTGCCACAGGTGCAAACATATCCCGGCCATGAAAGGTGGCGGACACGGAAGAAAGAAAATACCGGATTTCTGTGAGATGCACCGCCTGTTGGATGCCGTTTCGCCGGGCTGCCTGCCACAGGATGCCATTGTCAGGTCCGACCATCACATAATCACGGGTCTGCACCAGCACGGCCCGGCGGGATGATCCCACCCCCGGGTCCACCACAACGCAGAAGATGGTACCCTTGGGAAAATAACCCAGGGAGGTATCCAGCAAAAAAGCGCCATGCCCAATATCCCGGGGTGCCACGGCATGGCACAGATCAACAATCACAGCTTTTGGGTTGATGCTGAGAATCACACCCTTGAGAACCCCCACAAACGTATCGAGATGACCAAAATCAGTGAGCAGGGCAATGGGGCTGCTGTATGAATTGTCCATATTTTTGTCCTTGTCCATGTTTTATCCTTCTGACCTTTAGTCCGTAAAACCCAATTCTTTGGGTTTGGGATATACATTTTTTCTGCTTTATCCATAATCCTGGTGTCTGGTGCATATTGTTCGTCATCTGGCGGCTGGTTCGTGATGCCGTCAACTGTTTATGAGAATACCAGGCAGAACAAAAAGCTGCAATGATGTGGCTGCATTTTACCACGACGAGCACAAAGGCCACGAAGCAGCACACCGCCATTGCAGTATCATTCAGCAGGTGCATGCATGGCGGATATCCAATGGGTGGATATAATATTATACCATGGCCATTGAAATCGAAAAAAAATTTCTGGTAACTGCATTACCGGTCAATCTGCCTTCGGGGATTGATATCTGCCAGGGATATGTTCTCAATACACCCGGCAAGGTGGTCCGGGTCCGCATAAAAGGGGCAGCAGGTTTTTTGACCGTCAAAGGCCTGACAATCGCATCAGCACGGCCGGAATTTGAATATGAAATTCCTTTGTCAGACGCCCGGCAGATGCTGGATCTTTTCTGCGAAAAACCTGTGATAGAAAAATGCCGGCACATCCTGTACCACCAAGGCATAAAATGGGTCATTGACCGGTTTTTCGGTGCAAACCAGGGCCTTGTGGTAGCGGAGATCGAACTGTCATCCAGAGACCAGATTTTTGAACCACCCCCATGGGCAGGCAAAGAAGTCACCGAAGATATTCGGTATTACAATGCCAATCTGGTCCATCACCCATTTTGCACCTGGCAGAAAGACTGAATGTGGCAGAAAGGCTGTGAATGTGTCAGACAACCCAGCTTTTGCCCCGAATCCAGGTATAGGCGGTGGCACCCAGCAGCACCATGCAGAAAAGCAGGTGCAACAGATCAAGGCCGATGACCACCCCGTGGGAAAAATAGACATCAGGCAGATTTTTCACTACCATGAAACAGCCGGTGAGGATCAGGCCGGCAAGGGAGACGATTTTTACCATTCCGGAGAAGGTTATCCGGAAAACTATTGATTTTCGGATATCCTCGGATCTGCGGGCACCCACTGATTTGCGTTCAACCATGGATGCGCCGGCAAAGGATCGGCGGCCCAGGAAAAAATCCACCGCCACATAGACACAGAACCCCAGAAGCAGGGCAGCCATGATGTAATGAATGACATGGGTGACATAAAATTGGGCCAGCCATGCCAGACCCGGGATGTCTGAAACATAATACCGGTCAAAGACGGGCATCTGGGCAAACCCGGACAGGGCGATGAAAAAAAGTATCAGGCCGTATACCGTGCGGCGGGCTTTCAAATGATACAACATCAGGCCTCCTCTTTCATATACTTGTAGAATTTTCCGACGGCTGCGGCAGCACCGGCCACCGGGGCAATGACCATTGCCAGGGCCAGGTTGGATCCGTCTGCCATGGTATCTTTTACCTCGTTCAAATGGGGTTTTCCCTTGCCAGTTTCATACACCAGCTGGTCAAAGGGAACCGGGGACACATAAATGGTATTGGTTCCCCCGTTTTCCTCCAGTCCGTAGAGATAGCCGTCCGTCTCTTTGGCCAGTTTTCGGGCCTTCTTGATCATGTCGGAACGTTTGCCGATGGTCTGGACATCTTCGGGACAGGCTTCAATACAGGCCGGCTGCTCCCCTTTTTCAAGTTTCTGGTAACACCGGTCGCATTTGTACATCACCCCGTTGCCGGCAAATGCGGGCAAAATATCCAGGTACAGGCCCACCCCGGTCTGGCGCTGGGGGATTTCCCAGGGGCAGACAGCTTTGCATTTGGACCCTCCCAGGCAGATCTGTGAATCAATGCGGGACAACCCGTTTGTTTCCTGTTTGGCCGCCCCCCAGGGGCACAGCTTTACACAGGGCGGATTATTGCAGTGCATGCAGCGCCGGGGAATGGTCAGTGTCAGCTCTTCACCGTCTTTGACTGCAGTGGCATACTGAATATACAGCCAGTTGTAGGGGGTCAGGCGGTCGGTCACATCCTTTTTGTCTGACCAGTCCTCCACTGGTACCCGGTTTGGATACATTTTGGGAAAGGGCTTTCGGGGGTCTGCAAATTTATGGGCATTGGCATCCTGACAGGCATACACGCACTCTTCACATCCGATGCACCGGCTGATATCGATCAGGGTGACCAAGGGTTCTTTGTCGGCATCGGATATTTCGGCAGC
>JAIVHE010000214.1 GCA_020201255.1 Desulfobacteraceae bacterium | reverse complement strand
ACAATATCCCCGGCAAAGCCTTTGTAGGCTTTCATGGATTGAATATATTCGGCCAGTCTCACAAAATGCTTTTTCCCAGGGCGGATAAAGTCAGTTCCACGGCCAGTTTGGCGGTTTTATTGGCCACATCCAGGATGGGATTGATCTCCACCAGATCCATGGAGGTCATTTTTTTGGAATCCGCCAGGATCTCCATGAGCAGATGGGCCTCCCGGTAGGTGATCCCTCCAGGCACCGGGGTTCCCACCCCGGGTGCTTCCACAGGATCCAGGGCATCCATGTCCACGGTGAGATGAATGCGCTTGAGATGGGCAAATTTCATGACCGCTTTATTGGCCACCGAAGAAATCCCCTGCTCGTCAATATCGCGCATGGTAAACACGGTGACTCCGGAGGTTTTCAACCGTTTTTTTTCGGCCGGGTCCAGGTCCCGCAGCCCGATCATGACCACGTTTTCCGGCAGAATTTTTTGCCCTGGCCGGCCCACGTTCACCAGGTCTTTGTGGCCGTCTCCCATGAGAATGGCCAGGGGCATGCCGTGGATATTGCCCGACGGAGATGTGTCAGGGGTATTGACATCCCCGTGGGCGTCCATCCATATCAGGCCCATGGGCTCATTTTCCGGGGCCACCGCCGACACCGTTCCCACGGCAATGGAATGGTCTCCGCCCACAAACAACGGGAAATCTCCTTGTTCGACCACCTGCCGTCCCATGGCATAAATGGATTCACAGATCCGGGTGATCTCTTCTATGTATTTTTTTCCCGGCACAGGTACCCGGTCTGCATCATCTCTGATAGGGATGATGATGTCCCCCCGGTCTCTGACGGTATGGCCCAGCTCCCGAAGCCGGGAAATCAGGCCGGTGTAGCGCACCGCAGCCGGTCCCATATCCACCCCGCGCAGATCCTGGCCAAAATCCATGGGCACACCGATAAGACTGATCTGTCTGGTCATCCATCCTCCTTAATACAGCTGAAAAACATCAGGTTGCGGTTGACAGCTCCTATAGCATGGCGTAAGAATCAAGTTCAACCTGAATATAACATATTTTTACCCATACAGGAGATTTTATCCGCTGTCATGAACCGAACATACCCCGTCAGATCCGACCAGACCATCACTGTCATCCAGCAGCTTTTGCACCAGGGCATCACAAAAATTGCCGCTATTATCCGACATTCAGACCGCTTATATTCCACCATCCCGGGCACTGAACCCTTTATGGGCCTGACACCCGAAGGCATGCAGTATGCCTTCCAGATGGGTGAAAACCTGCCGGCATCTCCCCTGCCCCGGCTGCATTCCTCCTTGTTCGGCCGGTGCATTGAAACCGCCTACCTCATTGACAAGGGGTTTTGCCGAAAAAACGGCCTGGATCTGCCCCACAACCGGAGCCATGAGCTGCTGGCCCCTTTTTATATCAAACATATTGAAAAAGCCCTTGGTCTGTTAAAAGAACAGGGAACCCAAACCTATATCCGAAACTGGTTTGATCACAAAATCGATGAAACCATCATGGAAGATCCAAAAACCACCACCGCCACCCTCACCAATTTCATGCTGGACCGTATCACGGACCTGGCAGACAATGAAATGGCCATCTGCGTGTCCCATGACTGGAATATTTTTCCCGTAAAGGAATTTGTCCTGGGACTGCCCCATGAGGATGCCGGGGATGTGGGATATCTCGACGGGGTGGTATTTTTTGAACAGGACGGCCAGGCATTTGCCACCTCTTTTCAAGCCGATCCCAGACCGGTGTATTCCCAATCATCCACCAAACAACCAATGAAATAAAAAAAGGATATCATAAAAAGGTGCTGCCATGGAGCCGTTACAACAGTTCATAAAAACTTTCAACAGGCTTGATAAAAACAATCTGGCACTGCTTGATCAGATCTACCACCACGAGATCCATTTTGAAGACCCGGCCCACACCCTTGATGGTATTGACAGTCTCAAACAGTATTTTTCTGTGCTCTATGAAAATATCCAGTCCATCCATTTTGATTTTAATACCCATTTGCAGTCCGGCAGCCAGGCCTTTATGACCTGGACCATGCACTATTCCCATCCCCGGCTGGCAAAGGGACGGCCCATTACCGTGGACGGATGCAGTTGTCTTTTCTTTCATGAAAAAAATAGCAGTCATCGGTTCGGGCATTGCCGGGTTGACCTGCGCCCATTACCTCTCGCCCCGTTATCAGGTCCACCTGTTTGAAGCCAATGATTACATAGGCGGACACACCCACACCGTAGATGTCGATGTGGATAAAACCCCCTGTGCCGTTGACACCGGTTTCATCGTGTTCAATGACCGCACCTATCCAAACTTTATGCGGCTGCTGGATCAGCTCGGGGTGCCGTTCCAGAAAACCGAGATGAGTTTTTCCGTGCGCAATGATGCCATCGGTCTGGAATATAACGGGCACACCCTGAACACCGTGTTTGCCCAGCGCAAAAACCTGTTTTCTCCCTCTTTCTGGCGCATGCTCATGGATATTGCATCTTTCAACCGACAGGTGGTCAAAGAGTCCGGCACATCCGACTGCCACACCCTGGGAGACTTTCTGGATGCCCATTGTTTCGGCACCCTGTTCAAAGACAACTACCTGTTTCCCATGGTGGCGGCCATCTGGTCCATGGGCCTGGATGATATCCAAAAATTCCCTTTACCGTTTTTTGTTCGTTTTTTTACAAACCACGGCCTTCTCAACCTGGTGGACCGGCCGCAATGGTACACCATCATTGACGGTTCCCGGGCCTATATCCCCGAAATCACCGCCCGGTTCAAGGACCGGATACATCTGTCCTCCCCTGTGAAACAACTGACCAGGGAACCTGCGGGCATCCGGGTGATGACGGACAAGGATGAAGGAACATTCGACCATGTCATTGCAGCCTGTCATGCAGACCAGGCCCTGGGCCTGCTGGAATCCCCCACAGATACAGAAAAACAGATCCTGGGAGATCTGCCGTTCATTGATAACCAGGTCATCCTTCACACGGACACCCGTATCCTGCCCAAAACGCCCCGGGCATGGGCCAGCTGGAACTACCGTCTCTTTGACGACCAGACGTCCCACACTACCCTGACCTATAACATGAATATTCTGCAGCGGCTTCGTCAGCCAACCACCTGCCTGGTCACATTGAACCAGCAAATCGAAGCCGGCAAGGTATTGGAGAGGTTCACGTACGCCCATCCCGCCTATACCAAATCGACCATTGCGGCCCAGCAGCGGTGGGAGGAGATCTCCGGGCACGGTCCCCTGCATTTTTGCGGGGCTTACTGGTTCAACGGGTTCCACGAGGACGGGGTGCGCAGCGCTCTGCGGGTCTGT
>JAIVHE010000213.1 GCA_020201255.1 Desulfobacteraceae bacterium | reverse complement strand
GTATGATCAAGGTTAGGATAATCATCATTGAGCTTCATCTGATGTTTTATCCAAAACTTCCCAAACTTTCACCATCATGTCCGTCATGGAAAATGGCTAAGAAAAATCGCATGAATTCTCTGGACAGCAGCATCTTTTTCATGATGAATTTCTTGCTGACCCGTTTTCAGACATGGTTGAAACCGGCAGAAAAATTATAAAATCCGTCCCTTTCCCTGGCTTACTATTGACACAGATACATCCGCCATGGGCCTTTACGATGCCCAAGGTAACAGCAAGCCCCATGCCGCGTCCGGTAAATTTATCAGAATAGAATGGGTCGAAAATCAGGGGGATGGTTTCTTCTGCCATGCCTTTGCCGGTATCGGAAAAGACCAGCCGTGCATGTGCTTCAGGACCGGCTTGCCAGTTATTCGGGAACATATGGACGTATTGAATATCTGATGTTTCTGCTGGTTCCAGGGACACGCTGATTTTTCCGGAAGTTTTTTCCGCCAGGGCTTCTACTGCATTTTCAAACAATATGTTCAATACCTGCTCCAAATGGCTGCGATCCGATTGAATCATCAGTCCGGTAAACGCAAAACGGGTGGTCAAACTGATGTTTTCCGGCATCGTTTTGGACAAATCCTTCATTGTCACCCGGCAGAGTTCGGACAAATCGGTATTTTCGTTTTTTCTCACACCCTGGCCGAGATATGTGAGCATCAGCTGACTCAAGGTTACGGCGCGGTGCGCAGCCTGGGCGGCCTCTTTAATGCTGTCAGCAGTCTCGCTGCCCTGCGGGATATCCCCCTGGATCATTTCCAGGTGCCCGATGGTTATCATCAAAATATTGTTGAAATGGTGGGCTACCGCTCCGGCCATGCGGGAAAGACTTTCCCCTTTTTCAACCTGCAGCAGTTGCTTTTCCATCTTTTTGCGCTCGGTAATGTCGCGAATTACAAACACCATACCCTTCGGATTATTCTCGGCATCGTGAATGACATCCCCGTTTACCTCCGCGTCCATAACGGTACCATCCACCAAGAGTAACTGATATTCCCGGGGACCCAGGGATTTATCGAACATTAGTTTAGTGTTTTCCAATGCACGCAACTGATCTTTTTCAGCAATGAACGAAAGCATATTTTTGCCAAGAAAATTTTCCATTGGTATGGACTTCGGATTCGGAAATGCATAATCGTTGACAAATATGATATCTCCGTTCAAGTCAGTTTGGACTATTAAATCAGGCATGGTGCTGAGTAGTTTACGGGATAACTCTTCACTCTCTTTGAGCGCAGCCTCCGCCTGTCTGCGCTCGGTAATATCTGTCATGAAACATAAAACTGCCGGTTTGTCATTCCATTGAATCAGAACGGCATTGAGTTCAGCCGTCAGAATGCTGCCATTTTTGTGGATAATGCGGAAGGCATAACGTTCCGGCAGTTTCTCACCCTTGAGTCGGCGAATGTGATAATCAGAGACCATTTCACGATCATCTTCGTGAATAAAGTTGACAAACGGTTTTGATTGGAATTCTTCTGTGGAGTAGCCCGTTAACTCTATGCTTCTGGGGTTCTGAAAGACTATTCTGCCATCTTGCGCAACAAACAGGGCCTCACCAGTATGCTCAAACAGAATTCGGTATTTTTCTTCACTTTCCTGCAACGCCTCATCCGTCAGCTTACGCTTGGTTATGTCAGTCACAACACCCATGGTACCGATAAATTCACCGCTTTGTTTGTCGAACCGCGGTCCGGCTCCGATCAATACCGGGAATTTATGACCATCTTTGCGATGCAGCATAATTTCATACCGGTCGGTATGTCCCTGGGCACGTCTGGCTTCTGCTTGCTTTGCAATGGCCTGCTGTTCGGCATGTAGCATATCCAGCCAGCATTTCCCGATGACCTCTTCGGGCAGATATTCGAGCATTTCTGACAATCGCAGATTGATAAAGGTGACAGTTCCCTGGGTATCAGTCAGGACAAGGCCTTCGGTCATGTACGTCACTATTTCTTCAGTTAAAGATCTGGACTCCAACAGTTTATTTTTAAGCTGCGTATGGTCTGTTTTTAGTTCCTGAAACTTTCTTTCCAATTCTTCATAGTACCGGTTTGATGTACCAGTGTCAAATCATTTTTATACCACCCTATCAAAGGAGGTCCGTCATGAAAATCACCCATTGCACCACCCATTTTTTCAATTACCAGCGCATGAACGTAAAAAAAAATACGTTGCGCAATTATGAGTACATCCTTGGCAGTTTTCAGAAACACTTTGGTGACATAGATCTTTCGGTTATCTCATCCGAAGACATTCTTGGTTTCATGTCAACGGCTACAGATGGCACCAGCCAGAACACCAAAAAACTCCGCTTCACTCTCATATCTATTTTTTTCCCGCCAATTGGTGTAGTGATCTGAATAGGGCCAAATGATGTACCATGTGAAATATCATAATCCCAGCATTTCGCGGCTTTACGTGGCGGATTAACAAGCCTTTCCATATCATTCATTACAAGCGCTACTCCCTCTTGAGCAATGCCTTCTGATATGTATTGCTCAAGATGGTGAAGATCTTCATATACATCCTTCATAAAAATGTCAGTCGCACCGCGCTTACCGCCCGACGCCGCCAATGTGCGATAACATTTCATTTCAATTGCTATGGCATATTTTTGATCCCCAAATTCACCACTAAAGAGAAGGTCAATTTCACGACTGCGGCCATTGGCCCTCACTCCAGTCTCCAGCTCTATGTCAAACTTTTCCTCGTCATGGAACGTTATCAACGGAAGAAGTTGCTGAAGGACGTAAGCATATTGCAGCTGCATTGAGGCTTCTTTGTTTATTGGAATCAGTTCGTTTCCCACTTTTCTGGAAAACATGACCCAGCTAAGAGAAATGGCCGCCCTCATTCGTTCCGAAAATTGTTCTCCTTCAATATTAGACACAATGTTCCTTTTACGTATAACGCACCACATAACCGGCTGACAAGCGTATTCATGGGATAGGTTCATTCAGTCCTCATTCTAAAGGCTGAAAGAATGCCGCCCATGAGTTATTGCGAATGAATCCTTCCATGCCATATCAACAATATCATACACTGTCAACAAACAACTCACCCCTTTTTGTGTGGCCACGTATAATCCCATACCCCCCCAGGACCTAAATTTCAGGTTGACGGATTTTGGATCATCCATACAAATGCCACCATATCTGAAACCCGGCCTAAATCCAGCACTTTCGCTATGGGGAGTTTAAGGTAATAAATGATATGCATGAAAATTATAGGCTTTGATAATATCTGGCATGGGATACTTGACCAGGCTCTTTTACTCACAATGAAAAAAACATCCCTTGCTCAGGTGATCACCACAACAATGTCAATCCGATCTGCGGATTACAGAAATAAGCTCATCCATGGAACCGTCTTTCGCACAGTAAGCAGAAGCCCCGGCTTGTATCAT
>JAIVHE010000212.1 GCA_020201255.1 Desulfobacteraceae bacterium | reverse complement strand
CTGTGGCAAAAAAAAATCGATACCCGGCTGCAGCAGATCAACACAGGATTGTCCATGTACGATCCTGCCAGCCAGATCTCACAGTTCAACCGGATTGGTGCCCACCAGCCATACCGGCTGTCAAAGGATTTTTTTCAGGTCATGCAGACGGCTGCTCAGATTTACCGGCTCACCAACGGAGCCTGGGATGGTACCGTCAAACCCCTGGTGGATATCTGGGGATTTGGGACAAAAAAAATCCCGGACTCCCCGCCGGATAAGAGTGCCATAACAGATGCCCTGTCGTGTACCGGTTTTCACCGCCTGGTTCTGGAAAATACCCATGTTTTTAAAAAAAAAGCCTGCATCACCCTGGACCTGGGCTCCATTGCCAAAGGATATGGGGTGGATGCCCTTGCACAGGTTCTGGCCGCATCCGGCATTGACAATTTTCTGGTGGAAATCGGCGGAGAATTATATGGATCAGGGGTCAACCGCCGGAAAAATCCCTGGACCGTGGGCATCACCAATCCCGGAGCAAAATCTTCCGACCAGGGCTTTTATAAGGTGATCACCCTTGACAACCGGGCCATTGCCACCAGTGGTAATTACCGCAATTTCTTTGACATGGAAGGCAAAACCTATTCCCATATCATCGACCCGACAACCGGGTTCCCGGTGGACAACCAGGTGTTGAGTGTCTCGGTCATCGCACAAAACGGCACCTTTGCCGATGGACTTGCCACAGGCCTCATGGTCATGGACCCGGCAGATGCAATTGATCTTGTGAACCGCCTGGAAGATGTGGAATGTCTGATCATCCAGAAAACCAACACAAGCTTCCGTGAGATCACCTCCCGAAGGTTTCACACCTTTGTGCAGCCATAAATCAATTCCCGGCTGACAGCACTTTTTCATCGGCCCATACCGTTGTCTGCAAACGGATGCGTTATCCGGCATCCCTGCTTTTTTGCTCCAGTTTCCTGCCCTGGAAGGAACTGCGCTGTTCCAGGGTCTGCTGGATCAGGTTAAAGGTCTCCCTGTATCTGCCGGCCCAGGCCGGGGCACGCAGTTCACTGCCATGGGGGTCACCTGTGATGCGCTGGATAACGATCTCTTTTGGCAGCAGTTCCAGAAAATCACACACGGTTTCCACATACTGCCTCTGTTCCATGGGACGGTACTGTCCCGCCAGAAACATGCGGTCCAAAGGGGTGCCTTTGACCACATACAGCAGGTGAAGTTTGATGCCGTTGATACCGATCTGTGCCAGCTGCCGGGCGGTTTCCAGCATCATCTCCCGGTTTTCTCCAGGCAGCCCCAAAATAACATGTGCACAGATATTAATTCCCCGGCCCCGGGTCATACCCACTGCATGTAAAAATTGTGCAAACCCGTGCCCCCGGTTGATGCGCTGTAGGGTAGCATCATGAACCGACTGGAGTCCGTATTCCAGCCATACCAGATAATTTTTTGTGTAGGATTCGATCAGATCCAGCTTTTCATCATCAATGCAGTCCGGCCTGGTGCCGACGGCCATGCCCACCACCCCCTTGCAGGACAAGGCTGCATCATACATCTGCCCCATATGTTCCACACTGGTATAGGTATTGGAATAGGACTGAAAATAGGCCAGAAATTTTTGGGCCTTGTATTTTTTGATCATGGGAATTTTGCCTGCCTCTATCTGTTCTTTGATTCCCATTCCCATCGCAAAGGCACCGGTGCCAGAACCCCTGGCATTGCAGTAAATACAGCCTTGTGCAGACAAGGTTCCATCCCGGTTGGGACAGGTCAACCCGGCATCCACCGCAATTTTTTGTACCCGCTCCCCGAAAATTTCCCGCAAATAACTGTTATAATCGGTATACCGTTTCTTTTTTTCCATTGCTCCGGGACCATCCTGTTTATTCCATAACCGGGTCATCCAGCTCACGTTTCTATCTTATCATTTTTATCCCGGAAAAAGCAAAAAGCAACCTGAATATGTACATCCTGCCAGGCAAACATCCCGCCTTTAGTGGTAACCTGTAGCCGGTTTGAGCCTTCCCCGGGCTCTATTCGAATGCAGAACACCACCGGAGACAAAAATAGGTCAACCAGATAAAATTGGTAACGCAATGGGCATATGCCACAATATTTGCCACAATAGACTGCTGCGCCCTATGAGCACCCGGGTAGGAGCCCCTGGCGGTGTCCTGTGACCGGACCGTCAGAGCCGGAGGGGGCCTGGTACCATATGCCGGCATAACTTCCAAACCAAGAACCGGCACCTTCCCCTCATTGCAGTCATACCAACAGGCCCACGCAGGATCTCGGGCCGGGCACAGGACACCGCCAGGGGCGGGCCTGCAGCCGGACCTCCAAAACCCATGGGAGGCGGCTGATAAGCTGACAAAGC
>JAIVHE010000211.1:2409-4479 GCA_020201255.1 Desulfobacteraceae bacterium | reverse complement strand
GACAAAGGCACCCCGGGCCGGGCCATCGTGGAAGGCCGCACCCCGGCCAAAGCCGCCATTCACCGCCTGACCGGCTACTCCGCCCATGCCGACCAGCAAACCCTGTGCGACTGGGTGAAATCCATGCCTGAACCGCCGTGCCCCGAAACAGCAGTTTCTGCGTAATTGCAAGGGTATTGCCGAAAAAAACGGTTTCAAAAATTATGTGATTATACTATGATCTTACAGATATAATAAAATTGTTAGGATCAGAAGGATTTTTGCGCATGGAAACGACTATTGATTCAAAATTTACCGAAAATACTGAAGCCATCATTAGTCAATTTGGTTTCAAGGATCTAAAATCTTTTATAAAAAACCAGGCGTTGCTCATGCTTATGGCCAAAATTGACAAGTTTGAAGCTGAAAACAAACAGTATGAAGCCAAATATCAGGTATCATTCCATGATTTCAAAAAACAAATGGAAGACATGCGCGGCATGGAAGATATCGTAAAAGAAGAAGACTATTTAGACTGGCGGTTTGCTGTCGAGGCCAGGGACAGGCTCAACAAGCAAAAGCTGGAACTGGAAAATGCTTGATCTCGTCGCCAAGTATCAACATTACATCAATGTCTTTCCAGCTGAAGAATTAAATGCTTGGGCAGGCAATACAAAGCAAACCCTTGAACTTATTGACAACACTCCCATTTCAATCTATTGTTGAAACACAAACCATGAATAAAATACAAATAGCTTTTGAAAAGAAAAACATTGTATGGCGACAGCATGCACTTGAAAGAATGCTGGAGCGGAAAATTTCAAGAAAAGATGTGTCTCATATTGTAAAAAACGGTGAAATGATCGAATCATATCCCAGCGCCACACCATATCCTGGCTTTCTTATTTCCGGAGTTCCAGGTGATAGGCGAATTCATGTTGTGATTGCCTGGGATGAATCGGCAAATTTCGTTTATGTTATAACCGCGTATATTCCAGATATGGAACATTTTCAAGAAAATGGCATAACAAGAAAAGAGAGGGAATGATATGTATTTTCATCAAGGTTGTCCCATGTGTGGGGGAGTCCAACACCCTGGAACAACTACGTTCACAGTGGACAGAAAAACAGTTTTGGTTGTAGTCAGGAATGTGCCTGCAATCGTTTGTCGCCAGTGTGGGGAAGCTTGGATTCAGGACAGCATCTCTGAAGAATTGGAAAAAATTATCACCGAAGCAAGTGCAAAACGTCGTCAGTTGGAAGTGATTGATATGGCCGCTTAACCGGCAACCATAACAACCATAACCCACCTGGGCGCCAAAACCTGCGTCACCGGCTCCTGCCACCTGGTCCAGGTTCAGCCGAACCACGGCGGCGTCAGCAAACACCCTGGACCATGCCCTGTCCGACAGCGGCATCGTGTACATTCCGGCATTCGCCCTGGGCCGGACCCAGGAACGGATCTTTAGGCTGGACCGCATCAATCCCGGGGTGCCCGTGTTCAGGGCCGGGACATGGACCATTAAAACGTAAAACAACCCTTGCATAAAATCCAAAAATATTATCATAAGATCTATATTCAGCCGTATGCAGGCCCGGTTGTTTCAAAACAAAGCGATAATCCTGCTGGGTCCGAGACAATCAGGTAAAACCACCCTGATCAAGGCTCTCCTTGAAAAAACAGGTGAGAAATACCTGCTGCTCAATGCAGATGAGCCGGATGTGAGGGAACTTTTTTTGGGCGCCACTTCCACCCGGCTCAAAAGAATCATCGGGGACAAGCGGATTTTATGTATTGATGAGGCCCAGCGCATTCCGGATATCGGTATTTCACTAAAGCTGATCATCGATCAGATTCCCGGGGTTCAGGTCATTGCCACCGGGTCGTCCTCATTTGATCTCAACGCCAGTATCAAGGAAAAAAAATTTATTTCCAGGACAACGGGATACGCAACGCGGTTATCGGAAATTTTCCTCCCCTGTCAAGCCGCACTGATATCGGTGCGTTATGGGAAAACTACCTGGTAATCGAAAGAATGAAACTGATGAACAATGCAGGATGCTATACCAAAGGCTATTTCTGGCGCACGA
>JAIVHE010000211.1:0-2382 GCA_020201255.1 Desulfobacteraceae bacterium | reverse complement strand
CCACGATCCTAATTTTAAAAATCTGTTTCAAGACTTTCCTAAAGAAACGCTCGAATGCTCCGGTACACCACCGATATGATGGATTTTGATGGTAAGCCCACGGATAAAAACGGTAAGGAGTTGGAAGACCTTTTCGGTTTATGGGAAGGCAAAGATATTTCTTTGGAAAATATTCGAAAAATTGCCTGAGCAAGAAACAGTGGTCTCTTTGCTGGGCGCCACCCCAGGGTAAATATCACCTTTTTGATCTTTATGCCCGACACCTCCCCCACATGATAGACCGGGTCCACGGGCACATCCTGGACCCGGAAATTATACACATTCAACAAAATCAACTGATCATTCTGAACAGGATATGTTCAATGCTTCATGTTGCCAGCCATGCAGCTTGACCGGATCGGGATTTACGCCCTGTCCATTATTTTGAATATGTTTCATAAGTTGTTTGACTTGAATGCCCGGGATTATTACAATGTGGATAACCCGGTGGTAAAAATACTTTTGCCCAAAATGAACTATGGAAAGGAAGAGCGAATCAAGGTCATCCGCCAGGCATACAAAAAGATAAAATATTCGATTTGTTAAGAGTTATGCTTTTAATAACAAAAAATTAGCTGGGTCAAACCCGCCAGAGACCTGAGCCATCTGAGGTAACAATCATGGTAGAGTTATCCATACAAATGCCTGATGAAGCATTTTCATCCCTCAAGCAGCCCCCCGGGGGTTTGTAAAGCAACTTCGCTTGGCTGCTGCTATCCATTGGTACACTCGAAAAGAAATCTCAATGGAAAAAGGCTCCATAATAGCCGGCATTGACCGGGTTGATTTTTTAGAAGCCCTTGCTTCTCGACAGGTCAATGTTTTTAACGTGGATATGGAAAGTTTAAATCCAAACTTGATACTCTATTTTGAAAATGACCAATCAAAATCCTTTACCTTATCCAAGGATAATTGTGGACTGATGAAAAATCCCAAAATTTATGTGGCCGGCCACCGCGGTATGGTAGGGAGCGCCATTGTCAGACGTCTCAAAGCCATGAAGGAAGAAGCCCTGCCCCCCGCAACAATAAAACCCAAAACTTGGTTTGCTTTGGTTAAAAAACATATTTATAATATGCTCAATACTAAAATAAAAAATGAGCAGTATTATAATATATAGGCTTTGAGGGGGAGATATGAGAAAACAGAGAATTGAGTATGATTCATCCGTAGATGCTCTTGTTGCTATAGCAAAGCACCTCAGCAGTTATGAATCACAGTATAAAATGACATCGGAAGAATTCTTTAATAGCTTCATAAAAGGGCAATTGGAAGATTCTGAAGATTACATTGAATGGGCCAATGATTACAAACATTATGTTATGATCAGACGCGATATAGAGGATCAGTTACATAATGTTGCGTGATTTATTAACGGAACATCTGAGTGCAGTTGAAGCTGTTGTTCGGAAGCTGAAAGAAGTTTATGTTGAACGTTATGAAGAGGAAATCCTAACAGATAATCGCGTTAACTTGCGTATCAGAATTCGTTTCAAGAGTGGATATTTGTTGGAACTAAATGAGGCAAATATGGTTGAAGAATCTGCCATTATACGCCTGTATTATCGATATCATTTTCAAGATGAGAAAAACCGTCTTGTTTTTCGATATGACAATGCCCCACATTTTCCTGGTTTTGAGAATTTTCCTCATCATAAACATCTTCCGGACAAAGTAACTGATATTATAGCGTCCTCAATATTAAACGTAATTGAGGAAGCAAACGATATTGACACTTCCGATCGCAATTGACTGGCCCATCCTGTCGGAAAAAGACACCTGCGGCTTGACCTTTGAATCCGTGACTCCGTGATTCCAAAAACCATCCCCATTACCCGCCTCGGCGCCCAAAACCTGCGTCACCGGCTCCTGCCACCTGGTCCAGGTTCAGCCTGAACATGGCGGCGGCAGCATCGCTATCCTGGTTGACTGCGGCATTGCCCATGACCATGATCCGCAGGTAGACTTCGACCGGTTCCCGGTGCCGCCGGAGGCCACCCCATCCGGTTCAAACACCTGTATGCCGTGGAAAAGTTCCAGGACCACAAACGCCTGCTGCACCTCAACGGCCCGGCCGTCATCATTGCCGGATCCGGCATGTGCACGGGCGGCCGAATTGTCAACCACCTGAAACACGGGCTGGATGACCCGAAAAACGACCTGTTCTTTGTGGGATACCAGGCCAAAGACACCCCGGGCCGGGCCATCGTGGAAGGCCGCACCCCTGCCAAAGCCGCCATTCACCGCCTGTCCGGCTACTCCGCCCATGCCGACCAGCAAACCCTGTGCAACTGGGTAAAATCCATGCCCGAACCGCCGGGCGAGATCCGGCTGGTGCATGGG
>JAIVHE010000019.1 GCA_020201255.1 Desulfobacteraceae bacterium | reverse complement strand
ATGTCCGGATACATGTTTGTCAATGCCGATATAACTTCCGTGTATTGATCAAGGGTTACGATTTCCTTCTGAACACGTTGTTTCACTCCGCATCCAGATAAAATCCAGATGAAAAGTAGGCCAGGGATTATCCATCTTCCCTTTGCCCAGCTTGTTCTCAAGGAAAGTAGCCCTACCATGTCGGAATTTTAGAAGGAACAGTGTCACTGTCCCGGAAAACTGTTTCCGGTATCACATCATTTTTTACATCATTAAAAAAGCGAATCCGGGTAAATGCCTCAGCCTCATTATTTTCTGTAATGACGATATATTCCAAACTGTCCAGGCTTTTGTTGAGCCCCAGTTCGAAAGACCTGATAAATTGCTTGAATTCCGCTGCTTTTGGTATCAGTTTTACCGTGAGATTTTCATTTCTGACCGCGCTGATTTTATATAGATCAGGATCTCTGAACCGGCCTTGCAACCAGGATGTAATATTGCCGGTGATTTTCAAAAGAATGTCAGCACTGCCTGGCGAAAGTTTTTGCCATTGACCGTCAAAAAATTCATATTTGGTCACTTTTTTCCCATCTACAATCAAAACGGATTGAAACGGTTCTACAAATTCAAGCCTCAACCGGTCGGGTCGTTGGAATATACAAAATCCTTTCGAAATAATGGTTTCTGAAAAAACAGGTATGTTTTTTTCCTGCTCAAGCTTTGTTTTCAATGTCCGAACCGTTGTAAAATTATTTTCAATCTTATCCAAAATCATGTTCAGCTCCATTTCCGACAAGCTTTCCCCCTGCTGATCGGATATTGCAGCAGTTGTGATAGAAAACGTAATAATAAAAAAGAAAATGGTCTGATATATAATTTTCGGCATTTTTATACTGAGCCTTCCTTGGGTGGATTGAACACTTTGATGCTGCCTTTGGCAACCTGCCTGTTTCCGATAGTAATGTTGGCTTCAATCAGTTTGAACGGGCCGATTTCATCAGTCCTGATAGTCCGGATTTCAACTCGTTCGGTATCCTTTACCCGGTCATACCAGGTAAAGGCATCTATAGTGGCCAGCATTCCGATACCTTTTTCCTGTCCCTTATCCAATATGGCCTCATATCCGATATGTGCCGCTGCGGTCTGGGCAACCGCTTCAACGAGCATACTTTCCGCCACCCAGCCGTTATGGCAGCCATAGGCATCGGGTGAAAACTGTGCACTGGAGCATGCTGTATCCGCATCAATTCTCTTGTACTGATCAATGAGGATCATGGGGGACCTTTGGGGGATGATTTTTTCAATATCTTTGAAGAATTTTTCTGCCATAAGCCCTGTTTTCTGCCTTGTTTTTACGTCAGCAGTCGTATCGTTCAAAATTCGACTGTTTGGTGATGAGACTCAGCTGTAAAAAACTCATAAAATACTATTTCAACCTCTGGCCCCGGGTTTCGGCCTATAATATCATTTCTCTGGGGATGATATCATCGGTATGAGACAGGATATAGTCGGCAATAGTTTCCAGGGAGTTTAACATTTCGATGCTGGTTTCCCGGGGAGTAATCCGTACACCGTATTTTTCCTGGATCATTACAAGAATCTCCACGGCATCCAAAGAGTCGAGGTCGAGTGGGGAGTCCGGCCCGATCAGGGGGGAGTCGGCGTAGATATCTTCAGGCGGGAGATCGTCTACTTGACAAACATCCATAATCGCATCAAGCAACTCTTTTTCAATTTCACTCATTGTTCTTCTATGCATACAATACTCCATGCTGGTATTCAAAACATATTTTGATACATTCAATGACCGAAAAAGTAAAGACAAAATGAAATTTATGGTTATCTTGCAGCAAAAAGAACCAAGCAAACCATGAAAAACGGGTTAAGATCCTTTTAAAATATAGATACGGGCTACGATCAAATTTATTGCTGTAAAAACGAACAGACAGAGAACTTCCGGATAGACAGACGAAAGATCTCCACCCCTGAGAATGATATCATGGAAGGCGTTCTGAGCCCAAAACAAAGGGGACAGAAGGCTGAAAGGCTGAACATAGCCGGGCATGGCATAGACCGGGACCATGATCCCTCCTATGGCAGCAGCGATGACAATGGATACAGGTCCGAAAACGGTGGCTTGTTCATGGGTCTTCAGCACTGTTCCCAGCATGATTCCATATCCTGCCGCAGAACAGATCGTACTCAGTAGAATCAGGTGAAATGTCATGATCTGCGGGCCGATACTAAAAGGCGTGATCCCGAAAAGTGGGAGAATAAACTTGCCAACCCCCAGTATCACGGTGTACTGCCCGAAACTTACGCAAATGTACGCTAAAATTTTCCCCAAAAGTATGGTGACATGGGATACCGGCATGGATTTAAGTTTCATCATGGTACCGGATTCACGCTCTTTTATCAAGGAGGCTGACAAAGGGACCACGATGAAAAAAATCCCGAAAATAGTCCATGCCGGGATATTCTGCTGAACTGCAGAGGGTGTTTTTATAAACCCCATATTGGTAACACTCGTTTCATCAATTTCGATGAAACTTTCGTGGTACTCAAATAACCGGTCATAAGAAAGTATCTCCTCTTTTTCAGGAAGATAAGATGCCATTTCCTGTGGAAATGAAGATAGAAGCCTGTCCGGCAGCATTTGGAAAAATAATTGCATTTTCAGCTCCAGTTCAATGCGCTGGGAAACACCTGCTACAATGTTCTGGATGGCTGTTTTGTATCCACCCTGGACCGTTGGATCAAAAAAGATCTGGATTTTTGGGATAACTTGATCAATAGTTTTTTTTCCTGTCTTTTCGGGGCTTAGTTCCGCCTTGATTTCTGCTCTGCATTTTTTTTCAAGAGCCACTGTAAGTTCTTCAGGGATAACAAGGCCGAATTGAAAGGTTCCATCAGCCACTTCTCGTTTGGTCTCGTCAATGGTTAAGGTAGTTCCCTCAATTTCTTTGACAAGGATAACGTTTCCGGACCGCTCCAAAAGATCTTCCATTTTTTCTCCTATCCTGCCTTTGTCCATGTCAAGGAAGAGAATGCGGATGTCCGTATTTAAAAGGTCGTCCTGTATCAGTGTGATGATCAAGACCAGGAATGCCGGCATAAAAAAGAGTAACAGCAGTCCGGTTTTATCCCTGCGCAGCAGCAACAGCTCTTTTTTTACTGAAACGAACAGTTTTTCCATAGGTCAGTCTCTCAGCCTTTTTCCTGTGAGAGCAAAAAACAGATCCGAAAGGTTTTTGCAGCCAGAGGATTGCGCAACAAGCCGGCCCGGATTGCCTTGGGCAATTATGCGGCCTTTGTCAATAACGGCTATCCGTTTGCACAGTTTCTCAATTTCTTCCATGTAGTGCGTGGTGTATATGATAGTAACCCCTTTTTTGTTTAAAATTTGCAGGTTTTCCATAATCATGTTTCTTGACTGGGCATCGATTCCAACGGTGGGCTCATCCAGAAACAGAAGACGCGGCCGATGCAGGATACCTGCCAGAAGATTGATCCGGCGCTTCATTCCGCCCGAGTAGGTCTCAACACGCTGATTCGCCTTTGCAGACAAGCCGAACAGCTTTAGGTGGCGGTCGATTTCTTTGTTCAGCCGGTTTTTTTCAATACCGTAAAGGGTGCCATAGTATCGTAGATTCTCCCTGCCGGTCAGGCTGAGATATAAGGCGGGTTCTTGTGGGACAAGTCCTGTCAGTTTGCGGATTCTTCCGGCCTGGGTGCAAATATCCTCCCCGCAAATCTCAAGGGAGCCTGAAGATGGTTTCAATAGCGTTGCCGAAAGTGAAATCAGAGTTGTTTTGCCCGCTCCGTTCGGTCCGATCAGCCCGAACAATTCCCCTTTCATGATATCAAGATTGACTTGGTCCAGGGAAGGTGTCAGTGCCCCTTTGTAGGTCAGACTTAGATTTTTAGCAGAAAATATGGCTTCTACAACATCCAAAAGAACAGTACTCCTTAAGCCGGTATGGGCCGGCGGGCCTTGTTTATACCTGTTCGATCAGTTCTTTATAAATTTGTGTTTCCATGTCTGCACACTCGTTCAATATCCCGGCAAGGTCGTCATAAGTGTCACCGTTTTTGGCCCGGCATTTACAAATCCGAGCCCCTGAAGCGGCAAAGGTACGCCACCGGTCCCCGGTGAACGTCATCTTTTCGGAAATCGTTTCCAGTGACTCGTTCTCCAGGATGCCGGCTGCCTCCTGGAGAAAGGCCGCATATATGAACCTGAATCCCCCGCCGCCGGTGCCGATCTCCTCCTGCATACGTATCAGCTGGCTTAAATGAAGCTGCGCGTTCTCTTCGCCCAGCTGCCGAGGCCATCGTTTAAGTCTTTTGGCCAAAAATCGGATGCCTTTTACCCCGAAAAAAGGGATCGGTATTTTCATCATTGTTTTGCATACTGATTGAATGGAAGATCTGACTGCATTCCTGATATCGTGATTGCCAGGGATATTATCAAAAAAGTACATGGCGCCTCTGGGTGCAAGTGTACCTTTTGCGAACCGGGCTTTCATCAGATCGGGCCCGGTGCACCGGACAGGATTGTCAAAAACAGGATCACTGATTATATATTCTCCCTTATCTTTTCCGATGACCACAAGGTTGTGCATGTTAAAATGGAACCGGAAAGCAGGTGGAAAATATGGCAGCCAGAACGCTCCGGTCTGGCAACCTGTAGGTATCCCCTGCGCCAGTTTGTCGTCAAGAGCGTCCATCCCTTTTTGGGGATTTCTGAATTTTTTTTTGACAACGGTAACGCCCAACCGCTGTGTCACCCGCTTGAATATTTCTCCTGTCCGGCAACGATAGGTGGTTAAAGGTAGTCTGTCAATACGGACAAAAGGCATGTAACCGAAAAATAGACCTTCACCGATGCCGAAAGCAAGGGCTTCCGAACAGTCAATGCCGTAATGGTAAAGAAGGTTTGACGTGACCCCGCTTTCGCAATGGGCTGACTGCCTGTGGATGAAATCGATTTGTTTTTTTTCTGTGGTCATAATGATAGATCAACGTTTTCTGTTTTTGACAGCGTTAAAATCAAGTTTGTCCGGTATAGTTTTCAGTTCATCAATGGAAATTTCAAACAGCTTTGCATATTTTTCTAAAATAGACGGTTTCAGTCTCCGGAACACGCCCGGCTTCAGATGTCGTTTGACCCGCCAACCCGCAATTGAAACATATTTGGACAGTAGACCCGTATCCATCTGATTGACAGCCATATAAAATGCCAAGGGACTGAGTTTGTCATGAGAGACTTTGTGGTAAACAGACTCAATCTCGTTGAATATTCTCTCCCATGCCTTTTGATTGACAATGTTTTTGGGGACCCAACCAACGCTCTTCACCAGCTGATACCGCCCTTTTCCATCGACGGCATAACTGATTTCATGGCCGTGTTCACCAATCATGCCGTTTTCTTGGGGAACATCTTCAACTTTCATGTTTCATTTTCGGCAAATTGAAATATATGGATATTGCACCGGAATATTTTTTACGCATATAGAAGGTCTTCCTGTTCCATTTTGGTCCTTGTTTCCATCCGAACATGTCGGTTTATATGAAGGTCATCAGCTGTCAGTACTCAGTCATCAGCTAACCTAACGACTAACAGCTTTCATTCTTTGTTGTGCCCATCCGGGCATGGGTGTTATCAGGCCAGACATCTAAGTGAATCCAGATGGGTTCGTTTCGCATATGGACGCATTTAAAGAGCGGCTGTTCATTTTTTGTCCGTAACCGTGCCGGTGGGCAAAATGATAAGCAAATCCCGCCATAGGGTTTGGAAGGTGGGAATGTTGTGCTTGCCCGGACGGGAAATCACGCGGTCCGAAGGAATCACCTGCTGAAGGAGTTTGTGGGCGTTTACGTATGTGTCCTCCTCTCCATAAGCTAGGTAAACCGGCGGTAGGTTCCCGGAACCGTCACCCTTCCGCTTTAAAAGATCCCATATCATACGCTGCCAGTCTTCTTCGGTATAATCGCCGGCGCTCCAATTCCCCACCCCACCGGCATCACTGATTTCTTCCAGGATGTCACTCCATCCGAGAAACGGGGAGATCAACAAAAGGCCGTCTATGTCTTTGGGATAGCGCCGGGCCGTGAGCAGCGTGCCTAATCCCCCCATGGAGATCCCCACAAGATAGACCCGGTCATAAGCTTTTAGGTCCAGTTTTTTAAGCACATCTTCTTTCACCCGTTGATCCAGTGTCCGCTTCCGGTAATAGCCGAACCCTGCATCCAGGGCAATGGCATCCGCCCCGGGAAATTTTTCCTGCAGGTCGTCGATGAGCCCTTTTTTTTCAAAATCCTTGTAGGTCCCACCGATTCCCGGGAAAAAAACAAACAGCGCCCTTGGGCCGTTGGCCTCCGGTGCCGAATAAGACAAGGTGCGCATGGGTGCCCGGGCCGGAAAACACCCCAGAAGCAAACTGAAGCAGATCATCAAAAAAAGAACTCTTGGGATTTTATTCATGGCGAATTTTTACTCCATGCCCAGAATGGAACGGGCATCTGTCTGGAAATGGACCCGCCAGGGATATGGATCTTCAAAAGCATCCAGTTCAGCACCGACCACCCATTCCAGATCCGCTTTGCGTGCGGCGTCATTGTTGTTGATTTTATGGAAGTATTTACCCCTGGCCCACCGGCCGAACATCCAGTCCGGATTCTTTTCCATGGATTTTACCATGTATTCGGTCCCTTTTTCCTCGTCGCCTCCCTTGCTATTGGGGAGCGCATAATAGCAGATGGCCTTGGCAAACTCGACGGCGCCGCCACCGAAGTCCGGTGCTGTGGCCTCAATCCGTTCAATAAATGTCAGGCAATATTGCAAATAATCGACATTTTTGATTTTTCCCGGCAGTCGCATGCCTTCCTTGAAATCATACTGTACCGCTGTGACCCAAAAGAGCATGGCCCCGGCCTCTCTGGCAGTGAGGACGTCCGCCGCTTCCCAGGGTTTTGCCCCACTGTCGACTTGTTGTCGAAATGCCGGGTTGGTGTACATGGCTAATTCGCAGAATTTCATGGCATCGGCAAAATGCCGTCGTTTCTCGACTCTTTTTGGCGTGTAAGCCGTACCCAAAAGGATATGCTGATTGCCCAGCAGGATTAGGGCTTCATAATTTCCGGGATCGATTTCAAGAACTTTTTGATAGGTGGCCATGGCTTCTTTTAATTTGGCTGCCGAATCCGCCTGATCAAACATTTTGGTTGCAGTGATCATGAGTTTCCGGGATTCATCGGTGGGATTGGCTTTTCCGGCCGCCTGCCACTGGGCCTGCCAGGGGGCTGCGGAACAGCCGCATAAAAGAGTGAGGGTAAGAAGCAATGCACCAAGCTGCGTTTTCTTTGCCATCATTTCACCTCTTTGTTTGGAAGGATTTTAAATGTGTAAGGATAGATTTTGTGCAAGAGCGTGTCAACACCTTTATATAGAAGGTTTTCCTGTATACAGTAGGTTCTCCAGTTCTGTTTTGGTCCTTGTCCCCATCTGAACATGGCCGTTATCAGGACATACCTCAAGTTTTTGTCAAGAAAATAGGCCATTAGCAACCGACTGAAATATGAGGATAAAGTGACTACTGTCTTGATTTAGACCCCTAATAAGGGTTATTTTAGGATTCAAATGGCCCTTGTTCGGGGAAAGATTTACGGGCAACAAACCGTTGCGTTTTTGATCACAAAAATAACCGGTTTTATGTGGCTGACGGCGGGAATACATTTACAACAGGATAAAATAACAGATGCGATTTTTTAATACAGCCGGTCCGGTGAATGCGGCAAAACATTATACAGTGCCACCATTGCAGCGGTTCGATCTTTCTGAGATTGAAATGCTGGTGGCCCAGGAAAAATATTTTGTGCTTCATGCTCCGCGCCAAACCGGCAAGACCTCATCCATGCTGGCGCTGGTGGACTATCTGAATGTTGAGGGCCGGTACCGTGCCCTTTACTGCAATGTGGAAACGGCCCAGACGGCCCGGGAGAATGTGGCCAAGGGTATGAAAAGTATTTTAGTGACATTGGGTACAAGGGCAGCCAAGGATCTGGGTGATGATTTTTTGTTGAAAAACCGTGAACAGATATTGTCTGAGTCCGGTGAGCATGATGCATTGACGGTTGCTTTAAGCCGATTCTCTCAGTCCAGTGTACTTCCGGTAGTGCTGGTAATCGATGAAATCGATGCCCTGGTGGGGGATACCCTGATTTCAGTGCTGCGTCAGATCCGCTCTGGTTATACCCAGCGGCCGGAACAGTTTCCATCCTCCATTGTTTTGTGCGGTGTTCGGGATGTGCGGGATTACCGGATTCACTCCGGCAGCGGCAAAGAGATCATCACCGGCGGCAGTGCGTTCAATATCAAGGCGAAATCCCTGCGCATGGGGGATTTTGTAAAAGAAGAGGTTCATTTTCTTCTGCAGCAGCACACAGCTGAGACCGGCCAGGTGTTCACCCCGGATGCCGTATCCTGTATCTGGCACCTGAGCCAGGGACAGCCCTGGCTGGTCAACGCCCTGGCCTATGAGGTCTGTTTTGAAATGGAGGAAGGCAGAGACCGCAGCCGGCCCGTCCACAAGGAGATGGTGGATCAGGCAAAAGAAAACCTGATCATCCGGCGGGAGACCCACCTGGACCAGCTGGGGGACAAGCTGCAGGAGCCCCGGGTTCACCGGGTGGTGGCCGGCCTTTTAAGCGGCCGGATGGATGCGCCGGGCGACCTGCCCGAAGATGATGTGCAGTATGTGACCGATCTGGGCCTGATCCGGCGCAAACCCCAGCTTGCCATTGCCAATCCCATTTACCGGGAAATTATTCCCAGAATGCTGACCGCCACTATCCAG
>JAIVHE010000319.1 GCA_020201255.1 Desulfobacteraceae bacterium | reverse complement strand
ACGGACTTCTAATCCGTAGGCCACAGGTTCGAATCCTGTCAGGCGCGCCAATTCCCTGCCAAAAAACATTAATGCCGGTGGTCTGTTCATCAATTTACCAGGCAACTTTGAACCCGGCAGCTCTGTCAAACTGGTATTCTCTTTGCTGGATGCACAGAGGCCCTTCGAACTGAATGGACACATCTTGCGGACAGAAGAAAACGGCCAGTTTAATCAATTGAGCCCGTACTGCCAGAAATTTCTTGATGAGCAGTTGCGGAAACCTTGAAGGCTTGTTTTGAAACAGATATTTTGACTTGATGTGTGGCGTTTGGAAACCTTTTATGTCCTTGTTTGTTGTTCCGCCGCTTGCGCGGCAGCCTCCCCCCTCACCTTGTGTCCTTTTGAGAAACCACACAACATCTTTCAGACAAATATTGCACCATGGCGTGTGCCTTTTGTTGGCTTTTATAAGCAGGGTTTCATGGAAAGGTTTTGCAGCCGAGTTTGCGTTGACATGGCAATAATCACAACCTCGGAAATATTTCTTTTTTCGGCTTGACCTCCGGGGGAGTTTGTGAAAAGTAATGGAAAGTAATATGGTTGAATTATGACAAATACCTTGAGTATAATTGAAGATTGTGAGAATCAAGACTAAGGGCAAGTTAACTTGAACCTGACAGCATGGCTTAAATTTCTTTTTTGCAAAACGCATCCGGACAAGAAACGATTATGATATATGGCTGAAAAATTCACCTATCAAGAATTGAAAAGACGGGTTCAGGAACTGGAATCCGACCTCGAATATTCCAGGGAAATGTTGCAAGTTTACGAAAAAGCCTCCCTCGGTTATCAATCGCTGGATGACAATGGTCATTATATTGCTGTCAATCAAATCTGGCTGGATACCCTCGGGTATAGAAAAGAAGAGGTCATTGGTAAATCCTTTGCTGAATTTATTCATCCTGACTGGCGGGATCATTTTAAAGAAAACTTTCCCCGGTTCAAGTCCATTGGTGAAATTCTGGGGGCTGAGTTTCAGATGGTCAAAAAAAATAGAGACATGATTCAAGTTTCTTTGACCGGGAAAATAAGCAGAGATAAAAAAGGAGTTTTTCAACAGACTCACTGTATATTTCATGACATCACCGAGCGCAAGCTGACCGAGGATGCCCTGAGGAATAGCGAGGAAAAGCACCGCCGCCTTTTCGAGACCATGCCCCATGGTGTGGTTTATCACGCTGCCGATGAGACCATTATCTCGGCTAATCCGGCGGCGGAAAGGATTCTTGGCCTCACTTTTGACCAGATGCGGGACAGGTTGTCTATGGACCCGCGTTGGGGGATAATCAAGGAAGACGGTACAGAAGTTTCAGGTTTGGATTATCCGTCAATGATCTCCATGCGCACCGGAGAAACCTTCGGGCCTGCCATTCGCGGGGTTTTTCACCCGGAAAAGAACGCCCATGTCTGGGTGTCCATCACGGCCATTCCCTTGTTCATGCCGGGAGAAACAAAGCCCTTTCAAGTCTATACCACTTTCGAGGATGTCACTGACCGCAAGCAAGCTGAAATTGAGTTGAAGGAAAGCGAACGGTTTCTCCAGATTCTTTTGGAATCCATACCATTGCCTGTTTTTTACAAAGACATTGAAGGGCGATACAAAGGTTTTAATAAAGCGTTTGAAACCTTTTTCGGTAGACCGAAATCAGAATTGATCAACTGTTCGGTATTCGATATCAACCCACCAGAACTGGCCAGGAGATACCATGCCAAAGATTCAGAATTATTAAAAAAATTATCCACACAGATTTATGAATCTCAGGTAAAAAATGCATATGGTGAGATGCGGGATGTTGTTTTTCACAAAGCCACTCTGACCAACACTTCAGGCGCTATCACGGGGCTTGTAGGCGCCATTATGGACATCACCGAGCGCAAACAAGCGGAGGAGGCCCTCAAAGCGAGCGAAGCATGGCTTGGTGAGACCATGAGGATTGCCCGGGTCGGGGGATGGAAGATTGACCTCTTGGGCAATACACTGGAATGGACAGACGAGACTTTCCGACTACACGAATTGCCGACTGGAGCCCCGCCGAATGTAGCCGAAGCGATCCAGTTCTACCATGCGGAGGACAGAACTCGAGTGTCCGCAGCAGTACAAAATGCCGTAGTGAAAGGCAAAGGCTTTGATTTAGAAGCTCGGATCATCACCGCAAAAGAGAACCTCCGCTGGGTTCGATCGATTGGACACGCCAGTTTTCACGAAGGCAGTATAGCTTTAGTGTGGGGCACGATACAGGACATCACCGAGCGCAAGGAAGCTGAACAGCTTTTGCGGAAAAGTGAAATACGAGTACGGTCTAAACTGGATGCTGTGCTTTGTCCTGAAGGTGATATCGGCAACCTTGATCTCGTCGATATTATTGATAAGGCTAGAATCCAGCATTTAATGGATGATTTTTATCAACTGACCAATATTGGCGGCGCTATTGTGACTCTCGACGGAAACGTGGTGGCTTCCACTGAATGGCGGGAAATATGTGTCCAATTTCACAGAAAGCATCCTGCTGCATTGGAAAATTGTATAGAAAGCGATACAAAACTTACTGAGAATATAGAACCGGGCCAAATCAAAAAGTATCGATGCAAAAACAATATGTGGGATGTAGCTATACCAATTTTTGTAGGAGATAAACACTTTGGAAATCTTTTTATTGGTCAGTTTTTCTATGAAGATGAAAATATAGATTATGACACATTCCGTTTTCAAGCTCACAAATTTGGCTTCAATGAGAAAACATACATGGATGCACTTGATCGCGTCCCTCGATTCAGTCGCAATGCGGTAGAAATCGCTATGAATTATTATTCCCGTTTAGTGGAAATAATTTCAACACTGAGTTATAGCAATCTGAAGCTTGCCCGTACGCTTGAAGAACATAAACGAAATCAGTGCGAACGTGAAAAACTCCAGGCACAGCTTACCCAGGCCCAAAAAATGGAATCTGTCGGCTCCCTGGCCGGGGGCATTGCCCATGATTTCAATAACCTCTTGTTCCCCATTGTGGGATTGTCTGAAATGATGCTGGCCGATTTTCTACCGGACAGCCCGGAACATCAGAATCTTCATGAAATCTTTCTTGCCGGCAAAAGAGGCCGAGAACTGGTCCAGCAGATCCTGTCTTTCAGCCGGCAGTCGGAACAACAGCTGATACCGGTCCACATCCAGAAAATACTCAAAGAGGTGTTTAAGCTCTGCCGAGCCGCCATTCCAACGGACATCCCGATCAGCCGGGATATCCAGACAGACTGTGGTCCGGTCATGGCAGATCCCACCCAGATCCATCAAATTGCCATGAACCTTATCACCAATGCCTATCATGCAGTGGAACCTGTCGGCGGCACTATTTTAATTCAGCTTACTGAAACTGATGTAAATCAAGCGGATGATTCGGTAGGTGACCTGGTGCCGGGCCGGTATGCCATGTTGTCGGTTTCCGATACCGGCACGGGTATCGATCCTGCTGTCATTGATAAAATCTTTGATCCGTATTTCACCACAAAAGATAAAGGAAGGGGAACCGGCCTGGGGCTTGCAACGGTATACGGTATCGTGAAAACTTATGGCGGTGAAATAAGTGTTCTTAGTGACATCGGCAAAGGCACAGTTTTTCATGTCTACCTGCCGCTGCTGGAAAAATCACAGGAATCCGAATCTGAAAAAGAAATAACCCCGCTTCCCACAGGCTCGGAACATATCCTGCTTGTGGATGATGAACAACCAATTGTGAACCTTGAAAAACAGATGCTTGAAAGACTGGGATATCACGCCACTATCTTTACAAGCAGTGCGGATGCCCTGGCAGTCTTCAGGGCTGATCCAAATATGTTTGATCTGGTGATAACCGACATGAACATGCCCCATTTGAACGGCATGCAATTGGCTGAGGAACTGGTTGCCGTCAGGCCTGATATCCCCATCATCCTCTGCACCGGATTCAGCGAAAGAATTAACAAAAGAAAAGCGGGAACCCTGGGAATCAGGGGACAGCTGATGAAACCGATGGGGATGAAGGATCTCGCTGAAAAAATACGGGAAGTTTTAGATGAATGAAAAAATAGCTTTGAGCAATGAAATCCGAAATTTCTGGGACAGCAAAAATTATCCGCTTCATGAGTTTTCAGGGCACTGAAAAATGATGGATACCGTTAATTATCAAATACCTGTTATGTTCCGTTAAAACAGGAAAGAGTGGACAAGAATCCTTGAACGTTGACCCGAATAAAAGATTTAGCGTACTTATAACTTTGAATCTTGCTGAAAAAAGAAAGAAGATATAATGTCTGATGAATACATCCATGAGGAGTTTGAAAAAGATGCCCTGTTTGCCGTTTTGTCAGAGGCAGAAAACCTGGCAAACGTTGGTGGATGGGAATGGGATATTCGTAAAAACAAATGGACTTTTTCAGATAATTGGCTTCGTATACATGGATTCTCAAAGCGCCATTTAGAAACCTCCGAGCTTTTAAAGATTGCACACCCTGATGACAGGCCTGATATCCAAAAGGCCTTTGACAAAGCGATTACTGAAAATGCCCCTTATTATGAGATCGAGCACCGGATTATTCGTCAAGACACGGGTGAAAAACGCTATGTTAAGGCTTATGGCAGAGGGAAACTGGATAGCGACGGTAAGGTAGTGAAAATCTATGGTGCTGCGCAAGATATCACAGAGCGCAAGCGGGCGGAAGAAGCGCTGCAGAAGAGCTTGACACGTTACAATGAATTGGCCGCAAATGTGCCGGTGGGGGTTTATGTCTTCTGGATTCGGGCAGACGGCCGCATGGAGTTCGAGTACGTCAGTGATCGGTATTGCGAAATCTACCAACTGGACCGCGAGGATGTGTTGTCCGATTTCACGCTGGCGTTTGATACAGTGCATCCCGATGAACGTGAAGATCATCTGGCAAGTAACCAAAAAGCGTTTCATGACCGAAAACCGTTCATCTGGGAAGGGCGTTTCATCATTGGTGGTGAGCTTTGCTGGCTTCACGTCGAATCTACGCCTGAGGTTTTTGCCAATGGTGATACCCGCTGGTTTGGAATTATACAGGACATTACTGACCGCAAAGTGGCCGAAACCGCTTTACGTCAGAGTGAACAAAAGTACAGAAATTTTTTGAATAACCTGGACGATGGGGCTTATGAAACAGATGATAAGGGAAATCTGACATATGTAAATAAGCGTACCATGGTAATCACGGGAAAAAAGGCTGAGGATCTCCTGGAAAAGCCTTTTTTCGCTTTGTTTACAAAGGAGAGTCAAGTCCTGGCAATGGATGCGCACATCAGAAGTATGAACGGGGAAGACATAGGGCCATACGAATTGGAGGTCAAAGAAGGGGCTATCTGTCAATTCAAAAATTCATTATTGAGGGATAAAAATAATAAAGTTATCGGTATTTTTGGAATTATGCGGGATATTACAAAACAACGAAGAGCTGAAAAGGCGCTGGAAGAAAGCGAGAAGAAATTCCGGACCCTTTTTGATACTTCCCCCCAGGCAAGCGCTTTGACCGACATAGAGACGGGTAAGATTTTTGATGTCAACGAAACCTTATGCCGGTTGTCAAAATTTGCCAAAAATGAGCTGATCGGCAAGACAACCACTGAACTCGGATTTTATTCACAGGATGCCCGGAACCGTTTTATCCATGAACTGAAAACCAGAGGAAGCGTTGACGGGATGGAAATGGATTTTAGGATTAAGGATGGGTCTGTATTCAATTCTCGCATATTTGCTGTCCCGATTCAGATTGGAGATAAAAGATATATCCTGACATCGTTCTATGACGTGACTGAGGTCAATCGAATGCAAGATTTGGTTCAACAGTCTGAGCGGTTGCAGGCCATTGCAACGTTGGCCGGCGGTGTGGCACATGAATTCAACAATGCGTTGACATCGATGATGGGAAATATGGAACTTCTCAGACTGGATTTTCCGGAACATGAGGAGTGCAATGGCTATTTTGAGGAAATGAAACAATCGGGACTTCGCATGTCCCATTTGACACGCCAGCTCCTGGCCTATGCCCGGGGCGGACAATACCAGGCGAAACTTTTTGAGTTGGCCGAATTTGTCGAAGAGAACATTTCGATTTTGCAGCACCATATCAAATCTTCTGTCAGGATTGAAACCCACTTTTCTGAACATAAGATATTTGTCAAAGCTGATCTGACACAGATGCAGCTGATTTTATCTGCCCTGGTGACGAACTCAGATGAAGCCATGGACAACGGAGGGACTATCCGGCTCACAGTTCGAAAAAAGAATGTTGAGAAGGCATTTTCTAAAGCGCACTTTGAAATCAAACCAGGCGACTATGCGTGTTTGACAATACAAGATAATGGCAAAGGCATGAGTGATGAAGAAAAAGACAAACTGTTTGATCCTTTTTTCACCACCAAGTTTCAGGGTCGTGGCATGGGAATGGCAGCAGTGTACGGAATTGTGAAAAACCATGATGGGTGGATATTTGTAGATTCAAAGTTGGGAAAGGGGACAACTGTAAGTATTTACCTGCCGATTGCGGAGATGGAGGGTTGAAAAAATCAGGTCTTAATTTCTTGAACGATACCATTATTATTGAAAACCTGGTATTGTTAGTCAAACAGTTATACTGAACCTAACAGCTTTCAGCATGAGTAGCCATACCATGAACATAGAAAACCGCTTTCACAATAGGCTTATAAAGATCAAACAGGCAACAGTCTCTGTTTTCAAGATAAGCCTATTGGCAGCTGTGGTTTTATTTTCAACATGGTGCATGTCTGTTTACGCCGACGATTTTCCAAAACAAGTCCTGATGATTACATCCTATCATCAGGGTGACAGCTGGAATGATGACATTGTATCCGGCGTGCAAGAGACCTTTTCCAAACACACAAAACAGATTGCCTTCTTTGCCGAACACTTAGACATGCGTCGAAACGATGGTAATGACCATGCACAATTGTTTTTACATTATTTGAAAGGGAAATATGCTAAAAAGACCCTGGATCTGATTATTCTTTCAGATGATGCTGCCCTTAATTTTTTTATCAGTATCCGCTCACAATTTTTTGGGGATGTGCCAGCTGTTTTTTGTGGTATTAATAATTTCAAACCAGAAATCTTAGCCGGCCACTCAAACATTACCGGGGTAAATGAAGAAATCAGTATTGCAAAAACCATGGACATGGCTTTCCATCTGTTTCCCGATGCCAGAAATATTGTTGCAGTGTGTGATGATAAATCTGCTGTCGGAAAAAACAATCTGAACATTTTCCGAAATGCCGCAGACCAATTCAAGGATAGAGCTGTTTTTTCAGAAGCATTGAATTTGAAAATTACCGATGTCCCTGAAGTGCTTGGAAAACTGTCACCCGACACACTCTTATTCCGCCTCAATAACCTGTTCAACACAGAAGAAAATTTCGTATCCATCCAAGAGACTATGGCTGTTTTATCAAAAGAAGTTTCCCTGCCGATTTTTACGGCATGGGATTTTGACATGGGCTTAGGGGCGATAGGAGGGGTGCTGGTCAGTGCCATGGAACAGGGGAGAAAAGCGGCTGTTTTATCCCTGAAAATTCTGGGAGGGGTACCGGCAGATCAAATCCCCGTTATTATGGAAAGCCCCAATATTCCAGTTATAGATTTTCAACAGATCAGTCGGTTTGGCCTGACTTTGAAGGATCTGCCGGAAGAAGCTCAGGTGATCAACATTCCCGACAGCTTGTGGGATAAATACAAAAACATCATTCTTTTTGTTGTATTATTTACGTTTTTATTGATGGTTATCGTGATATTGCAGACAATCCATCTGCGGAAACGATACATAATTGAAAAAAAACTCAAGGCAAGTGAAGATCATATCAACAGCATTTTCAGAACGGCGCCTGTCGGTATTGGTTTGGTTGGCAACCGGGTGCTGAAAAAAGCCAATAGCCGCCTGTGTCAAATATCCGGATATGAAGAGCATGAACTGATAGGCCACAGCGCCAGGATGCTTTACCCCAGCGATGAAGACTTTGCGTTTGTGGGCCGAGAAAAGTATGCGCAGATAGCAGATCATGGCACAGGCACCGTGGAAACCCGCTGGCAGAAAAAAGACGAAACCATTATTGATGTTCTTCTCAGCGCTACTCCAGTAGATCTGAAGGACCAGTCAAAGGGGGTCACATTCACCGCACTGGACATCACAAAGCGTAAGCAAGCAGAAAACGCCCTTGAAAATGAAAGGCGGTTTCTGACCGCAGTATTTGACAATATTGAAGAATCCATTGTCATTTGTGATGAAAACGGCGCACTTGCCCGTTTTAATGAAGCTGCACGGAAGCTGCATGGTCTGCCGGAACAGCCGATTAAACCGGAGCAGTGGTCTGAATACTATAACCTGTTCAGGGAGGATGGTATTACCCCCCTGCCGGTAGAAGAGATTCCGTTGTATCGAGCCCTCCAGGGTGAAGAAGTCAGGGATGCGGAAATGGTTGTGGCTTCCTTGAACAATACACCCCGTTATCTGGTCTGCAACGGACAGAAACTAACCGATGATACCGGCAGGATAAGCGGTGCAGTTGTAGCCATGCACGACGAGACCCGGCGCAGGATGGCGGAACTGGAACATAAAAAGCTCCAGACCCAACTCAGCCAGGCCCAGAAGATGGAATCCGTAGGCCGCCTGGCAGGAGGTGTGGCCCATGATTTCAACAACATGCTGGGGATAATACTGGGACATACGGAACTGGCACTAATGGACCCGACCCAGATCGACCAGATCCTTGCTAATCTGTGTGTGAATGCAAGGGATGCCATTTCCGGGGTGGGCAAACTCACCATAGAAACCGGAAAGAAAACATTTGATGAAGAATACTGCAATGAACATCCGGGCTTTATTCCTGGTGATTTTGTCCTGCTGGCGGTCAGCGACAATGGCAGTGGCATGGACAAGGAAACCCTGGACAATCTGTTCGAACCGTTTTTTACCACCAAAGAAGTCGGCAAAGGCACGGGCCTGGGTCTTGCAACCATATACGGCATTGTTAAACAGAACAATGGATTCATCAATGTTTACAGTGAACCCGGCCAGGGTTCCACGTTCAAAATTTATCTGCCCCGGTTGATTTCAGACAAAGACGCTGACAAGGCAGTCCCTGAGAAAAAAGCCGCCGCCGGAGGAACAGAAACCATTCTGCTGGTGGAAGATGAACCCACCATTTTACGAATGACCCGAATGATGCTGGAAAGGAAAGGATATTCGGTTTTATCTGCTGCCACACCTGCTGAGGCCGTAGAAAAGGCAAAAAACCATTCCGGTGCCATCGATCTGCTCATGACGGACGTGGTCATGCCAGAGATGAACGGCCGTGACTTGGCAGGGAAAATTACCGATCTTTACCCTGATATCCGATTTTTGTTCATGTCAGGGTATACCGCTAACGTCATTGCCCATCAGGGAGTGCTGGATGACGGAGTGGCCTTTATCCAGAAACCATTTTCAATGGCGGACATGACGGCGAAGGTTCGGAAGGCATTAGATAAAACATAAAATGAAGCTCAAGTATAAATTATCCATACCAGAACTTTTTAAAGGGTCTTTTTATAAAGGATACCTTGACAATTGGAAACTTGTTCTAACTAAAGTTTTAGGCATGATGATTTAAATAGCTTTTGACAAAGTTTACATGTTTGTATACTTTATATCTATGAAATCGATATCATTTTACAAAACTGTTTCAGGTAAATGCCCTGTTGAAGACCATTTAAATTCTCTCTCTGATCAACAAGTAACAAAAATCACCTGGGTTTTAAAGCTGATACGAGAAATTGATAATGTTTCGACCAAGTATTTCAAAAAGCTGGTCAATACAAATGATATCTGGGAAATACGAGTAAGGGTTGGGAATAATGCCTTTCGTCTACTTGGCTTTTTTTGTGATAGCCAATTGATCATCTAGACCAATTTTTTTCAAAAGAAGACGCAAAAAACTCCCAGTAAGGAAATAAAGTTGGCCGAACAGAGAATGAAAGATTATGTAAGCCGGAGGTAATTTATGGATGATCTTGATAAATATATTGAAAAAAGAAAAAAGCAGAGCCCCAAATTTGCTCAAAACTATGAAGAAGGATATGAGCAGTTTAAAATTGGGGTGTTGTTAAAGCAAGCCCGGCTTGATGCTGGTCTTACTCAGGAAGCGGTAGCTACTAAGCTCAAAACTGGTAAATCTGCAATATCAAGAATTGAAAATCATGCTGAAGATATCCGACTTTCAACCCTTGTAAACTACGCACAAGCTCTCGGAAAAAGTCTGAAATTAGAAGTAGCTTAATCAACGTTAAGAGGAAGGGAATGCCTATGAGATCGAAATCACAGATTACCACTGATGTTGGGAGGCGGCTGCCTCGGAATCGGCCTCCGACACACCCTGGAGAGATGCTGTTTGAGGAATTTGTCAAGCCACTAGGCCTTACACAAACAGAACTCGCCCGTTGCCTGGGCGTTTCTTATCCTCGCCTCAATGAAATTATTAACGGCAGACGTTCGGTAACTCCTGATACGGCATTGCGACTTTCCCGTGTTTTGGGTATGTCTGCGGATTTCTGGCTGGGCCTGCAACTGGATTGGGATCTTTGGCATGCAATGCATAGTCCTGATGCAGAGCAGATTAATCGGCTGAAACCAATTTCCAGAGATCAACACTTATTTGCATAACCCCTTTTTTTATACCTGCCTGGTATTTAAGGATTTCAGCAAAAAAAGGTGCATATATTCGGGTGAATGCTTTTCCCGGTTGATTTTTTTTATGCAAAACATCATAATGCCGTTTTTGGTTTGTTTTTCAACGGTTCGAACCATTGATGAGGAAATGCTGATGGACATAATCAAACAATTTAAAGCACTTTCCGATCCCACTCGGCTGCGGCTGCTGCATATTCTCAATGAAGTGGAACTGAGTGTAAACGAAATTGTTTCCATAGTGGATATGATCCAGTCCGGGGTGTCCCGGCATTTGAAAATTCTGCTGGAATCCGGGCTGCTGGTTGCCAGAAAAGAGGGCAGTTTCATGTATTATTGTGCTGCCAGGCATCCTGAAGCCCGGGCGTTGATTACACTTGCCTGCACAAGCATTCAGGACAATCCAGTCTGTTGTCTGGATCTGGAAAAAGCCCGGCAGATCATTACCATTAGAAAAAATCGCACCAAACGGTTTTTCAGGACCGTAGCGCCCCAGTGGGAAGGGTTGAAAAAAGAAGTGCTGGGAAATTTCAACCTGAATGCCATACTCAAACAGCAGATCTGTGGCCAAAACAGCATTGCAGATTTGGGATGCGGCACAGGCGAGCTTTTGGGACAGTTGGTCCAGGACAACAGCCGGGTGCTCATCGGTGTGGATGCCTCCCCTGAAATGCTGGAACAGGCCAGAATAAAACTGCCCGATGATGATGCCTTTGAATTGCGGCTGGGGGAAGTGGAACATCTGCCCATGAAGGACCAGGAAGTGGACACGGTTGTCATGAGCATGGTGTTGTATCATATTTTTCAACCAGAGGAAGCCATTCGTGAAGTTTTCCGGGTACTTACGCCGGGCGGATTGTTTTTGCTGGCTGATTTTAAACACCATGACCAGGAAGATATCAAAGAGATTATCGGCGGCACCTGGCTGGGATTTGAGAAAAACCAGGTAAAAGAATGGCTGACAAACAGCGGATTTCGTTTGCAGTCTTTGGATGAATATGCAGTGGAACGGGGATTGTCAATTCACCTGTTTACAGCAAAAAAATGATAAAGGAGATACCATGATTGTTCCGGTAATTCTGGCAGGGGGCTCCGGCACAAGATTGTGGCCCTTGTCCAGACAATTGTATCCCAAGCAGCTCATCAATATGTACAACCAGCATACCATGCTTCAAAATACCGTGCTTCGCCTGGCACAAGCCCGGCATACAGATCCGCCGGTAATCGTGTGTAACCAGGTCCACCGGTTCATGACAGCAGAACAGATGCGGCAGATTCAGGTGACCCCCGGGGCCATTATTCTGGAACCAGCTGCAAAAAATACGGCCCCTGCCATTGCCCTGGCAGCCATACAATTGTTGGACCAGGACCAGGATCCTGTGCTGCTGGTGCTGCCTGCAGATCATTGCATTGAAAATACAGCTGCTTTTCACGCGGTTGTTGAGCAGGGAGAGGCCCTGGCAGACAAGGGATATTTGATCACCTTTGGTATTGTTCCTTCTTCTGCGGAAACCGGGTATGGATATATTCAAAAAGGCGCATCCCTTTCAGACAATGCCTGTCATATCAAAGGATTTGTTGAAAAACCCGATAGCAAAACCGCACAACATTATCTGACCTCAAACGCATATTGCTGGAACTCGGGCATGTACATGTTCCGGGCATCCACTATTTTGCAGGAGCTTGAGATACACGCGCCTAACATGGTTGCCATATGCCGCAACGCTATTGCCGCCGGACACCAGGATCTTGATTTTTTCCGGGTGGACCAAACCATATTTGAACAGGTGGATGCTGATTCCATTGATTATGCGGTCATGGAAAAAACAGACAACGGGGTGATGATTTTTCTGGATGCGGGATGGAATGATCTGGGATCTTTTGATGCCCTGTGGCAGACCGAATCCAAGGACCAGAATGCCAATGTTCTCAAGGGCGACGTTTTGACCCATGATGTGACAGATTCCTATATCAATGCCCAGAGCCGTCTGGTGGCGGCAGTAGGGTTGGACGCTTTTGTGGTGGTGGAAACCAAGGATGCAGTTCTGGTTTCTCCCAGAAACAAAGTTCAGGATGTCAAAATGATCGTAAAACAGCTGCAGGCATTGAACCGTCCGGAATCCAGTACCCATGCCAAGGTATACCGGCCATGGGGAGATTATGAAACCATTGACATATCCCAGCGGTATCAGGTGAAACGCATCACAGTAAAGCCCGGTGCCACATTGTCTCTGCAAAAACATTTCCACCGGGCTGAACACTGGACCGTGGTGTCCGGCAGTGCCATTGTCACCAGGGATGAGGAGCAGTTTCTGCTCAAAGAAGATCAATCCACCTATATCCCTTTGGGTACCACCCACCGCCTGGAAAATCCCGGCAAAATACCCCTGGAACTTATTGAGGTAAATGGAATGATAAAATGAGTACTCGACATTTTGGAGCAGGTCAATGGCTGATATGATTCCTGAAACCATGAAAGGCAAGTTTCTTCTGGCAATGCCCGGACTTCCTGATCCCAATTTTTCCCAGACACTGACCGGCATGTGTGAACACAATGAATCAGGGGCCCTGGGGTTTATTGTCAACAAGATTCATCCGCTGCTCACCGGGCGCGAACTCTTTGAGGATCTGAATATCACTTTTAATGAAAGTGTGAATAAACTCGATATTTATCTGGGGGGACCGGTGCAGCCCTCGGGTGTGTTTGTCCTCCATGGACCGCCATTTGACTGGAACGAAACTCTTAGAGTCACCGACTGGCTTGCCCTGAGCAATTCCCGGGATATCCTGGAAGCCATTGCGGTGCAAAAAGGCCCTGCCGCTTTTATGATCCTGCTGGGATGTGCCGGCTGGGGACCCATGCAGCTGGACAATGAACTCAATGACAATGCATGGCTTACCTGCCCCATGACAAAAGAAATCATGTTTTCTACCCCGTGCGATCATAAATATGAAAAAGCCATGATGTTGATCTCCTAACCCCTTCGAGCGCCGTGACTATGGCCCCGCATACTGCTTTATACCAGACCATTGATACCATTGTATCTGACCTTCTGGCAGTGATCGAGATGATGGAAGATCTGCCCCCAATGTCTGGTGATGCCCTTCAAGTCTACAAAAAAAGATGCAGCAGTATTCCGGAACAGATCCGTTCCAATCGGATCAAAATAGCGGTGGCCGGGGTCATAAAATCGGGAAAAAGCACCCTCATCAATGCCATGATCGGAAAAGAACTGGTAAAAAGAGGGGCAGGGGTGGTTACCTCCATCACCACCCGTATACGGAAAGGCCGTAAAAATCGGGCTTTGGTTTTTCTTAAATCCTGGGATGATATCAATGGCATCCTGCGAAATTCCCTGGAAATGTTTCCTGAAAATGATCCCAAAATCCAACCCGTTGATATTGCAGGGTTTGATCTGCGCAGAAAAAAAGACCGGGCATTTTTGCAACAGGTGTATGAAAAACTGGTGCAGGACTTTCCCGTCATCGACCAGGGGATACGTCCGGAAATTTTGGTAATACGCAATGCCCTGGAAGGGTATGAAGCCTGTTACCCACTTGTGGGAGCGGACCGGGGCTGTATGGTGTTTGAAGCAAAGCAGTTTGAAAACCATAAAACATTTACCGGTAATCCAGCCAATGCGTTTTATGTCAAAGATGTCTGTCTGGAGCTGTTTGGAAAAGTGCTGGAACCCCACGTTGAAATCGCTGACTGTCAGGGTACTGATTCCACAGACCCGGATCAGCTGCATCAGATTTTGCACTATATTCAGGCATCCAATCTGATCATCTATTGCATCAGTTCCAGGACAGGCCTGCGCCAGTCAGACCTGCATTTTTTGAAACTTATCCGCCGGCTGGGACTGCTGGACAATATTGTTTTTGTCAACAACTGCGATCTGTCTGAACATGATACCTTAAAAGACCTGCAGGCCGTTGAAAATCAGACCCGCCGGGACCTTGGATTATTGACGGCCGATCCTGAGCTGTTTTCTTTTTCCGCTTTACTGGAACTGTTTTGTGCCATGGAAAAAAAGCTGGGCCGGCGGGACAGAAAACGCCTGGCCCTGTGGCAGGAAGACACAGCCATGGCCCGGTACTGCAAACAAAACGCAAAACACTTTTACCGGCATTTTGGGGCCTTGCTGGCACAACATCACCACCGGTTGTTGATTTCCAACCACCTGGAGCGGCTGTACACCATGACCCTGGCTATGGAAAAAAAAGCGCTCTTGTACAGGCAGGTGCTGGCCTCTGACATGGACGGCCGCAAAAAAACAGAACACCATATAGGACAGATACGAACCAATGCTGCCAGGCTTAAATCCATTGTGGAACCCGCTATTTCCGGTGCAATATCCGGGCTGACCAGTGAGATTGACACCCATTTGGAAAACAGTTTTGCAAAAGAACCCATCCATATCCGGCAAAAGCTCCATGAATTTATCCGCAACGCATCCCTTGATGCAGGGTCCTATCAAAACCGGGTAAAAGAGCTTGGGTTTCAAAAGATGTTGTATCTGCTTTTCCAGGATTTCAAAAGGGATCTGGATATGTTCGTCATCAAGCATGTGCTGCCGGATATCAAGGCCCTGGTGACGGAAAATGAAAACCGCATTGAAACCTGTTGTCAATCTTTTCTGGATTCCTATCAGGTTGATGTTGAAGAACTGATCCCTGCCATGGAACCGCAAGGGGAGATGCGCAATGACCAGGCACTGTCAAAGCACAGGGATATTGCCATGGCCGTGGATGTCCAGGCCATAAAAAAGATACTTGGGCTGATGCTGCCGAAACCTGCGTTTTCTCCTCATTATTCCGCCCGGATGCAGGCTGGTGCGTTTACGGAACTGGGTGTTTCGTTTTTTGCACGCTTATTGTCTTTTCTCAAAGACAAAAGACAATTTTCATTTGCCCCCGGGTTAGAGGCAGCAGCCAATCGAATAAAAAAACTGAGTATGGCGGCGGTGGACCAAAAGATCGATCTGTTTCATGACAGGGTGAGAAATCAGTATTTTATTCCCCTGATCCACGCGGTTACAAGGGATTTGACCGATAAGATCCATGACCGGTTTTTGTTGTATGAATCTTTGGAAGCGGATATGACGCAGCTTTTTGACCTCAGGCAAAATCAGAAACTGGCACAGCAAAAAAAAATCACCACCATTATTACCCGCCTGGAACAAATTCGTCTGGAAATCCTTCGGATAAAATGATACACACCTATATGTGCTGTTGATGGGACACGATACTGACACAAGACCATTTTTTATCAACCATTTTTTTGGGATAATGAAATGAAGCAATTTGGTCCATCCCGGATATACCCTGATGCCATGGATGAACAGCATGTTTTTCTGATGAGGCTTCATTTGTTAATGGTGATGATCAAGGCTAAGCTGAAAGGTTATCCCACCGGTACCTTCAGAAAAACGGCAGTTCTGGAAAATGCTGCTGAACTGCATCGTCTGGTAATGCATACGGATTTATCCGGTCTTGGATCACACAGGTCTTCCCATATTTTAAAGGAACGGGTCAAACTGTTGAGTATAATGGCCATGGCCATCATATCTGAGGACTACCCTTTGGGGATTCACCGCAGGGAGGCTGTCCTGGAAAATATCGACAACCTGATGGAAAGCGTTTTTTCAAAAAAAAAACTTATCCTGTTTCATGATGTATTGAATGCAGCCTGAAACAACTCGTTACATGGAGGAAATCCATTCTTCAAGATGTAAAAATACTGGTTGTTGAAAAAGATGAACGCCTGTTGCATTTGACGGTCAATGCCCTGACTTATTGTGTAAACCGGCGAGTAAAAGGGTTTGCAGACAGCACAAAAGCCTGGCAGCATTTCAAGGAGGGCGGTACCGCCGATATCATTCTTTCATGCGTGGATGCTTTTGATGTGAACGGATTTCATCTCATGACCCGGGCCAGACAACACAATCCCAAGCTGGTATTCATTGCCATGTCGGGTGTGAAAGACCATGAACAAAAGGCCAGAGAACAGGGGGCGGATGGATTTTTGGGCAAACCATTTGAAATCCATGATCTTTTTGATATCGTCCAGCGGTATGTAGTGGAGGGACCTGGAAAAAAAATAGTTCCTATTGACGTCTGATGTCCGGCTCAACCATTTGGGGCAGCTGTGACGGCAAAAAAGGCAGGTGTCTGAATATTTTTTTTTCCAGTTTCATGGTCATCTGCCACATCATAGAAATCCTGTCCTGAAAATCCTTGTGTCCCCCGTATCTGACCCGGATATATTCCAGCCGTTCGGACAAAGATACAACCGTGTCATGCAGCACCCTTTTATCCGCATAGTTTACAATTTCCTGCTCTGATACAGGGGAAAATGTTTCACAGCAATCAAGGGTGACATGCTGCCGTATGATATCTCCCACCTCAGGATACCCCAGATTTTCCAGCAGTTGACCCCCGGTTTCAGAATGGATTTCTCCTGTATGAAAGCTTCTGGTTTTGGTAATGTCATGGAGCAGGGCAGCGGCTGTGGCCAGTTCCTCATTGATGGACGGTGTATTTTGTTTCACGTACCGGCACAGGCAAAGGGCGATATTGCTGACCATCACTGAGTGGTCCACAATATGGTCCATCATCCCCATGGTGCGGATGAGCGCAAAGCATTGCTTTTGGGTGGGTATTTTCATAAAATTCTATTGCAGTTATACCTTTTATTGCTATGATAGAAAAGATATTTTTACAAGGCAGGATCCCGGCATGATTGATAAAATAATATCCGGCGGTCAGACAGGCGCGGATCAAGCAGCTCTGGATGTGGCTGTTAAATATAATATTGCCCACGGCGGATGGATACCAAAGGGCAGAATAACAGAAGCCGGCCCTTTGCCTTCACGGTACCGGTTGCATCAGATGCGGACAACTGATTACCGAGACCGGACCCGGCAAAATGTTCTGGATTCCCAGGGAACCGTTATTTTCTTTCGCAACCATCTCACCGGTGGATCACGGCTGACACGGGATGTTGCAAAATCGATGCGCAAACCTTTTTGTGCGGTGAATCTTCTGGACAATGATCCATTTGAGTCTGCGGTGATTCTCCAGTCATTTGTACAGGAAAACAACATCCGTATTGTAAATGTGGCAGGTCCCCGGGCCAGTCATGATCCAGGGATCTATGTGGACACAAAAATTATTCTGGAAACCCTGCTGTACCTGGTGCATCTGGACCAGGGAAACGCGTTTGCCATTCCTTTTACATGCTGCACAGATCCGGCATTCCCTGATACCTGTGATGCAGCGGTGCACCTTCTGGAGCAGGATCTGCCCTTGAAAGAAAAAACAGATATCGCCCGGCTGGATGACACAAAAATAATGGATTTGTATTTTTCCTGGCTGGATTATCTGCGGTACCGGCTGGGATTGGATGCGGGAAACCCCTTATGCTGGTATGGCTGCTTCAGCTCCAGGTAGGTCTGCACAATGAGGTGTTTTTTTACCTGTACGGTCTGGTGCCTGGCAAATATACGGTGGAGGAGGTGTCCCGGCATTTTTCCGTTGCAAACCATATTTTTTCGCTGTTTTCCTACATGTTTCTTCACGGCGGTTTCTGGCATCTGCTGGGAAACATGTGGTCTTTGTACATTTTCGGGGATAATATTGAAGACCATTTCGGATCAGTCCGGTTTTTGGGATTCTATGTTTTGTCCGGACTGATCTCCGGTGCGTGTCATTTTCTGCTCAATCCGTTTTCCATGGTCCCGACCATTGGTGCCAGCGGGGCCATTGCCGGGGTTATGGGGGCGTATTTTCTGTTGTATCCCCGGTCCAAAATTCTCACCCTGGTGCCCATTATCATCATTCCCTGGTTCATAGAAATTCCCGCCTTTATTTTTCTGGGTTTCTGGTTTATGATGCAGTTTGTAAATGCTGCCGGACAGGGTGCCGGGGCCGGCATTGCCTGGTGGGCCCACATCGGGGGATTCATCGCCGGCCTGGTGCTGGTCAAATGCAACCAGCGTCTGCCCAAAACCGGTACCCGGCAGAAAATCAACCAGTTTACCAGAAAGCAGCACACTCCCAGACTGCAGACCATCCTGGCGACTTCGGAGTCAAATGACCGGGATCTGACCGGGGATATTGAAATATCAACCTTGGAAGCTCTCACCGGCACCCGGAAACTGGTAACCATCCCATGGGGGTTTTACAAACCCCTCTACCGGGTGTCCATTCCCCCGGGAGTGCGCCAGGGAACCCGTCTGAGACTGGCAGGTATGGGCAGGTCAGTTTCGGGACAACCCAAAGGAGATATGTTTTTAACCGTACATATTAAAAATGCGATATAAATCCTTTTTCATAGCAGCCTTTGTGATTGTGTTGATCAGCCTTGCTTTTGTCCTGGCAGGTCTGCCTGTTCTGGCACAGCACTTTATAGAAAACAGGTTTCATCAGGTTCTGACCGAACAGAACGCAGCATTTACGTTGCAGCGTGTGGGACTCACCCAGACCCTTGTGTCAGACCTGCGTTTGGGCACAGATGTATCGGCTGATCTGGTACACGTAACCTATGACCTGCAGGGACTTGATCTGCCGGTTCCCAGGCATCTTACCATATCAGGTCTGCAGGTGAAGGCCGGGTATGACAAAACAACTGGATTTGTCATTGACGGTATTGCCGGCCGTGCTGCTTCCCCGGGAACCGCAAAACCCAAAACCCCAAAAAAGGAAATGGCATTACACGATGTCGTTACCACCTGGCTGCCGTTTTTACCCGACAAGATCGTTCTGCAAAACGCAGGCTTGACTGTGACCATTGAAAACCAGACGGTACGGATTCCCTTTGATATGGACATTTTTGTGGACAAAACCCAGAAAACCGCCACCTGCAATGCCACGTTGTATCCTTTCGGCCAACCTATCACAGTGACCACCCGATTGGATACTTCCGCAACAATCAAGGCCTTCACGTTGCAGGCCCTTGCCTTTGATTCGGGACATCTGGCCCGGTTTCTGCCGGAAACACTTGGGCCTTTGTTGTCAGGTTCTTTGGATTTGATGGTGGAACAAACCTCCCACAACAACTGGCAAATTTCTGTGTCAGGGCTGCATCCGGACATCCCTGGCGGATTCGGCATGGACCGCATAAGCCTGCGGATGTTAAAAGACCACTCCCGGATCATGATCTTGGGACAATTCGGTCTTTCTCATCCCCTGCTGTCAGACCTGGTTTTTTCCAGCCGGGCTGTTGTTGAGATGGACCAGGCAGGAGGGGGCGGCATTCCGGGATTTGAGCTGACCTGCGAAAGCCAGCCAACCGAAGCTGTGGTGCTGGAGAACCAGCATCTGTCTGCCCGCATGGAGCGCCCTCTGGTAACCCTGTCATTGAAGGGAACAAACCAGACCATTGCCGGAAATTTTTCCGTCCGGGCTTCCCAGACCCAAATCCGCCAAGAGAACAAGACCCTGTCTTTTGATCAGGCTTTTGTGAAATCTGATATTCAGGGAGATCTGGCTGCACGAACCCTGGATCTGAACGTGCAGTCACAATTGTCCAAAGTGCATGTCAAAACCCCGGATGGGGTTGTCCAGTTCAGACGGATGGAAACAGCCGGCCAAATTTTCATGGATCGTACACATCTGCTCCAGGATTTCCCAAAAATCGCTCTTACAACCGAACTGCTTCAGGGCAGTATAGATGCCCCATCCCTGGGAATCGCTGCCAGGGGTATATCTGCGCAACTGCCTGTCACCTTTCCGGATGCAGGGGGAACCGGGCGGTTTTCAGTGGAAAAAATGGTGTATAACGATCACCTGCACCTGAATGCCGCAGGAAACATCCACAGAACCGGACCATTTGCAATAGATTTTGACGGTGTCATTGCCATGCCGGATGCAGCGGAGCTGTCCATAGGTTTCACAGGAAATGCCGGCATGACACCAGATTTTTATGCAGGCATTGACCTGGTTTCTGAAAGATTTCGGTTTTCCCCCTTCCGGTTTGAAAAACTCATGCCCCAAGATGTCCGGACAGCTGACTATGATCTGGATGTGACTACCAAAGGATCCTTTTTATGGGAAAACAGCCGGGTGAAAACCGGGGCTGAACTGATCATCCATGACGGTACCCTGTCTTTGCCTGACATGAATATGACCGCTGCAGGCATCCGGGGAAATCTGGTTATCAAGGACCTTCTGAATCTGGCATCTTTTCCGGGCCAGATCGTAACCATTGATGAAATTCAGGCAGGAGATTTTCGGTTTACAGATGCAGCTGTCCGGTTCACCCTCGGCCGTATACCGGTGCGGTTCAAAGAGGGTGATATTTCCTTTGAAAACGGATTTTTATTTTCAACCCCGGGGCAGGGGGGGCGTATCACCATCAACAATACACAGAAGCTTGTGGCCGGCATACCAATGGATTCTCCCCAGTTTGTTCAGCTGGATCTGGCCAGAGAAGCATTAAAGGATTTTGAATATTCCTGGGCCAAATTGACATTCAATACCCAAAAAGATACCCTGTCGGTGAACATGGAGATGGATGGAAAGCCGGGGCGAGTGCTTCCCTTTGTATACAAAAAAGAGGTCGGGTCATTTGTCCGGGTGGATGCCCAGAGTCCGGGATCGCATTTTCAGGGCATTACACTGGATGTGAACCTGACACTTCCCTTTAACCAGGTGATAAAATTTGGCAACAAAATTCAGAAATTGTTACAATAAAAGGAGAGATTATGGCACCAAAATTTTGTATTATCCCGCTGGTGCTGGTCTTTATGGCATTTGGCGGGTGCCGGACCAGCCATGAAGTGGAGGTCAAACCCGTGGAAATAAAACCCATCCACATCACCATTGATGTAAATGTCAAAGTGCAAAAAGCATTGGATGATTTTTTCGGGGAAATTGACGCACAGGAAGAACAACTGATGGAAACATTGGAGAAAGAAGATGACAAGTAAAAAAAATGCAGTGATAATAGTCCTGGTGCTCATGGGGGTGCTGACGATTGCGGCACCTGTGCTTGCACAGGGGATCAAAGAGCGCATGAAAGCGCGGCTTCCGGTGATTGCAGAACTAAAGATACAGGGGGTTGTGGGTGAAACCAACCGGGGATACCTGGGATTTGTGACAGAGCAGAAAAGCCATGAGGACCTGATTGCCCAGGAAAACCAGGATCGCAAAACCATCTACGCCCATATTGCAGATCAGCAGAACACCCAGCTTGTGGTGGTGGAAAAAAACCGGGCACTGCAGCTGGCGGAACGGGCAGCACCGGGAACTTATATCCAGAAGCCCGACGGTACCTGGGTCAAAAAATAGCTGGTCTGTCCAGATACTTTTGTCGGCTCAGTCAGTCATAAGTTGGCTCAGTCAGCCATAAGTTTGGTCAATTGGTTGTGAATACAATGGTAAATATCTTCGTCACTGCCGAATATGTCCACCACATCCTTGTGGTTGATCAGTTTTTCCACCACAAACGCGGTAAGGTAAAGGCTGGCGATATTGGGATTGGAAACCAGCGTGCGGAAAGGGGCTACGGCATAGTCAATGTCAAAATCTTCCGATTTGACCAGATTGTCCAGGCACCGGACAATCTGGTTTTCAATGGAGGATTTGCTTACCGTTTCGATGAGACCGTCTTCAATGAGTTTCATGGAAACTTTGCTGGCAAAAAAATCGGTATTGTCCCGGATTGCGCTGATGGTTCTGATTCTTTCCCTTTCCTTGGATGATTCTATCTTTGAAAGGAGTTTTGCTTCCCTGTTTCCAGAGTAAAAAATTTTGGCCATGGATATATATTCCTTCCCTTTGTAACGGATTCATTTGTAATGCTAATCTTTGAGTATATGATAAAAACAGGTTGATTAGCAAGGAGAAAATCCATACCTGGATATTTGTCATAAGTGTATCAGTTTTTGTTTTTTCCATGCAGTGTCATGGTTCCGGGCCGCCCCTGGCGGTGTGCTGCGCCTGGCCCGAGATCCTGCGTGGGCCTGTCTACAAGATAATGCAGGGGCGGTTAGCGAACCGCGCCTGCATTATCTTGGGTACCATCCCGGCATATCCGGACAGGCCCCCTTGTGGTATTATCACTTTGCTGGAGCAGCATTTTTCTGTGGGATCTGCCGATGATGGTCGAGGAGACAACCCGCAGTCTTTTCGACAAAAAAACAGGCTCCGGGTTTGCCATGCCAAAGGGGCGCAGCCGGTCCAGTTCCAGGGCCAGATCAAAACTGATTTGATCCAGTTTGATTCGTGCATCGATGCAAAGGGTTTTTGCAAAATTTCTTTCTGTATAGTGGGCTTTGAGATGGGCATTCATACCGGAAACCAGTTCCGGCAGCCGGTCTTTGGCCAGGGTAAGACCGGATGCCATGGCATGACCTCCGAATTTTTGCAGCAGATGGGCATTTTCGGTCAGGGCCTGGTGGATATTGATATTGTTGATGCTTCTGCCCGAACCCATAGCCACATCTCCGTTGCATGCCAGCAGCAACACTGGGCATACATATTTTTTTGACAGCTTTGATGCGGCAATACCCAGGACACTGGGGTCCCAATGGCTGTCCCAGAGCAGCAGGAGCCGGTCCTTGAGCAGGGTGGGATCCTGGAGAATACGGTTTTCAATGGTTTGGACAATTTCCCGCTCAATGGTCTGTCTGCGTGCATTCAGGTCATCCAGCAGAACAGCGGTCTTGTGTGCTTGTGCAATTTCACGGCAGGTGAGCAGGGAAACACATATTCTGGCATGGGAAATTCTGCCGGCCGCGTTTATTCTGGGAACGAGCTTAAAAGAGATATCATCGGAATCCAGCTGCCTGATGTCAACGCGGGCGGCCTTTGCAAGGGCCTGGATGCCGGGCCTGGCTTTTTTTCGCATCTGTTTTATCCCGGCCATGCACAACACCCTGTTTTCATGGATTAACGGCACCATATCCCCTATGGTGCCAATGGCAAACAGGTCCAGAAATTCCAGCAGACTTGGCTCTGGATATAGCTGCCACACCCCTTTTTCACGGAAAAATTTGCGCAGGGCCATGACCAGGAAAAAAACCACTCCTACGCCTGCCAGAAAGGAAAGGTTTGATCCACAGTCCGGCTGTTTGGGATTTACAATGGCATATGCAACGGGCAGGTGCAATCCGGGTTCGTGGTGGTCCGTGATAATGACATCCATGTCTTCATCTGCAGCAGCTGCCACAGCGTCCACCCCGCCGATGCCGCAGTCCACGGTAATGACCAGATCAACCCCCCATTGTGCTGCCATGTAAATATGGTTCGGGGAAATACCATATCCTTCCTTGATGCGGTGGGGAACATACCAGGTCAGATCAGCATCCACAACGCTTAAAAAATCATGGATCAGGGCGGTGGCGGTCACACCGTCTGCATCAAAATCACCGAAAATCAGGATTTTTTCTTTGTTGACCACGGCGGCATGTATCCGCTCCACCGCCTTTTCCATGTCTTTCATGGAAAAAGGGTCTGTCAGGTGCTCAAAACCGGGATTCAGAAAAAACCGGGCCGCCTCAACAGAGGTGAACCCCCGATTCCAGATCAGTGCCGCGGTCA
>JAIVHE010000523.1 GCA_020201255.1 Desulfobacteraceae bacterium | reverse complement strand
CTAAACAGGTGTCTGTGGCGGCCGGTTTTCAGGGTCTGGGTTTTTGATGATCAGTCCCGTGCTTTTTCATAGATCTTCTGTTTTATATCCTGCAATTCACATGTGATGAGATTCAAATAGTGTAACGCTTTTCGTTCTGCCTGATTCAGATTGTTGAAGCACTTTTCCCTTTAAATCAAGCCGGTTATATTCAAATCGTTGTGTAGTTCAACAATCAAAATAGTGTAACGACATTAAAGTTTCTCCAATATTACAGCAGATTGCAAAACATTATGACTTTTTCAGCGCCCGGAAGACATGACAAAAGCAAATGAAGATAACGAGTTTAGGATGAGGTTATGAGAGCTATGAGAATAGGCCATCTGCCGGCAAATCGGCAAATGGCCTGTATGAGGTCTTACGGGTTTTTTATGGATTACTGGGGAGGCAGGTCGGATATAAATTCAAGGGCGAGATTGATGTCCACAAACTGATACTTCAATTCTTTTGCCCTGTCCCGGCAGTCGGTACAGATTTCCTGGAACTTGCGCATATCGCCTTTGACGGCCATATAAATCTGTTCGATGGCTTCTTGCTGGATGTCTTTATATTCCGATATAAAATCTTCCACCTCGATGGGGTATAAAATAAGGGTTTTCAATCGGCTGAGAATGTCGGGATGATTGCGGCTCAGATAGGTCCTGACCTTGGGCAGCCCGGCAAACACCACCGGGACTCCGGCATCGATGATCCGCTTGAGATACGGCCAAACCCTGGTGTCCAGATCACTGGCCTCGTCGATGATAATGAAGCAGTTGGACAGGCCGCGGATCATCTTCAGGTACTGGGGGGTACGGCGATAAGTGGTCGGGGTGTCATAGTTCAATTCCCGGAGGATGGATGCCAGGGTTTCATGAATATTGAACAGGGATTCCACCCATATGGCATGGAGTTTTTTGGGACGAAGCAATTGTAGGAACTTGGTTTTTCCTGCTCCGAAATCCCCCTCGATCAATACACTTTGGCCTCGATAAATCCGGCTGTAGGTTGCGCTCAGATAGGAGATCCGGCGCTTGTCACTGATAAAATCCTCTTTCATGTCACATCTCCATGGAAGGCGTATGGCGCTACATGGCCGGCATGCATTGACTTGTGGCAATCCAGAGCAAATGCATTGAACAGGGCCTTCCCTTTTTGTTGTTGGGGTTGTCTTATTTTTTTCATGTAGGCGTCGTATCGTTGCTGATGTTGCATGTAAATCGTTTTCGCTTGTTTCAAATCGATGCCTCTGTGATACATTTCGATCAAGGCGGGCCGGTCGATAATCATACTGCGTTGTTCCAGAAAATCGATCATCCGGGAGACCTCATCAGGCTGTATATCGATATCCCTGATAACCGGCGGGCCATCGAACGGTTTACAGGCAAGGGCTTCACCCAGGAGGACACCATCTTTCTTCGGTTCGAAAATATACAGTTTGTCCCTGTATGACGATATTTTCACCGGGGTGCTTTTATGCCTGCTGAACAGATCCGCGCCGATGGTCACGTAATAGTCCTGTTTGGCATAACGGATGGTCCTGTTTTTGGATACCGTGGCCTTGATTTTATCGAAGCCGTATTTCAAATATTGCTGCACCTGATCGGGGGAGAAGGTCAGGGTACCTGTCTGTTCCGATAAGAATCGCTCCATTTTCTGTTCCGGGACCCATGTCTCAATCCGGCCATTCTCACTGAAATAGTGTTTGTTCCGGTTATGTTCGTTGCGGTATTCCTGAATGAGACCGCTGTTTCTCAGATCCTGGAGGGTGATATCCAAAAATGTCACGGTAATGATTTCTTTTTTCCCCTGGTTAAAAATGGTGGTGGGAACAGTTTTGGCAATCCGGTCTTCAAAAACCTTGATGACCCGTATTTCAAAATTGTGAAGACTTCTGTGGGTCGATTCCAGGTGTGCCTTGTCTTTGGGGGAATGAATCCGTGAAAAATCGGACTTCATAAAAAATCCCCCCGGCGTGGAATGCGCAGTATTCAATGCGTTGATGGGCCTTTTCAGGTTTAAAAATCCTTTGGCATTGTCCGGCCGAATGCAGATGGTGACCAAAGGAAACTCAATTCCCTGTAAAAACCGGGTAAACAGCTCCAGGGTGTTCATACTGGTTTCTGCAAACCAGGCATCCAGATCGAACATGTGACGGGACCCGGTATCAAATATTTCAATGGCCTGCGGGGCCTGCCAGTCGCCGTCTTCATTTCTGATCTTGATATACCGGAACTGGCAGCCGTCAATCTGGATCAGGGCAAATACCGGTTCCGACTTGAAGGTGTGCTTGACCGGGATATCTTCCTCAGTATCCGGCTTTTCAAGGTAGACCTTGAGATTTTCACTTTTTACAAACCGCCGAAGTGCCTGAAGGCT
>JAIVHE010000018.1:3872-17413 GCA_020201255.1 Desulfobacteraceae bacterium | reverse complement strand
AAATGAACTGGAAACATTCTTTGAAGAAAAACTGACAAAAATCGATTCCCAGGAAGAGTATGTTCTCCAGCAGACCATAGGATTCCAGCGCATGATCCAGCGGGCCATCAACCATGCCAGATCTGCGGAAAAAAGCGAGGTGAACCTGGGGGATATTCTGGCATCCATTTTCCAGGAAAAAGACTCCCATGCAGCGTTTTACCTGGAAGCAGAAGGCATCACCCGTCTGGATGTGCTGCGCCATATTTCCCACGCCACAGCAACGGAAAACAAACCCAAACAGCAACCGGACCCGGCCCAGAAAATGTTTAAAATGGATGACAGAAAAACCCAGCGCCAGAGAAAAAAGGATCCGCTGGAAATATTTACCACCAATCTTCTGGCCCGGGCAAATGCCAATAAAATCGACCCCCTCATCGGCCGGGAAAATGAAACCGACAGGGTAATGCAGATTTTGTGCCGGCGGCGCAAAAATAACCCCATCCTGGTGGGTGACCCGGGCGTAGGCAAAACCGCCATTGCCGAAGGCCTGGCCCTGAAAATCCACAACAAAGAGGTGCCGGAACTGCTCCAGAACAGTGAACTGTTTTCTCTGGACATGGGAGCGCTGCTGGCCGGCACCAAATACAGGGGTGATTTTGAACAGCGGCTCAAGGATGTTATCTCTGCGTTGGAAGAAAAGGCCAATGCGCTTCTGGTGATCGATGAAATCCACACGGTTGTCGGTGCAGGGGCAACCAGCTCCGGCTCCATGGATGCCTCCAATATTTTGAAACCCGCGCTCTCTTCGGGTGATCTCAAATGTATCGGCACCACCACCTATGAGGAATACAAAAACCATTTTGAAAAAGACCGGGCCTTTTCCCGGCGGTTTGAAAAGATAGAAGTGTCCGAACCAGGGGTGGAGGAAACCCGGATGATCCTCATGGGGTTGCGGCCTTATTATGAAAAACACCACGGGCTGCATTACTCGGACCAGACCATTGAAGCGGCAGCCTACCTGTCCGACAAATACATCAATGACCGGTTTTTACCGGACAAGGCCATTGATGTCATTGATGAAACCGGGGCATTTTTACGCCTCAAGGGTGCTGCCAACCGCAAAAACGTGACCCCCAAAGATATTGAAACCATTGTGGCCAAGATCGCCAAGGTCCCGATTACCTCTGTTACCTCCACGGACAAGGCCAATCTGGAATCTCTGCCCGACAGGCTGTATAAAGTGATATTCGGCCAGAATGATGCCATCCAGACCCTGACCACGGCCATCAAACGGTCCAGGGCGGGTCTGGCAGCACCGGACCGGCCCATCGGCTCTTTTCTGTTCTCAGGTCCCACGGGCGTGGGCAAAACCGAAGTTGCCAAACAGCTGGCCTGGAACATGGGCATAGAATTTTTGCGGTTCGATATGAGCGAATATATGGAAAAACACGCGGTCTCCCGACTCATCGGCGCCCCTCCGGGATATGTGGGGTTCGACCAGGGAGGCATCCTCACGGACGGGATACGCAAAACCCCCCATTGCGTGCTTTTGCTGGATGAAATTGAAAAAGCCCATATGGACCTGTACAATATCCTGCTCCAGGTGATGGATTATGCCACCCTTACAGACAACAACGGCAAGGCTGCTGATTTCAGAAATGTGGTCATCATCATGACCTCCAATGCCGGGGCCAGGGAAATGAGCGCCAACAACATCGGATTCGGTGCCCAGACCGACAAACAGGATACCAGGGGCTTAAAAGCCGTGGAAAAAACCTTCAGCCCGGAATTTCGCAACCGCCTGGACGGCATTGTCCAGTTCAACCACCTGTCTGAGCCGATCATGGAAATGATCGTGGATAAAAACATGGATGAACTCAAAAAAATGCTCAAAACCAAGGCCATTGCATTGACCTATTCAGCCGCAGTGCGGACCTGGCTGGCAAAAAAAGGATATGATCCCAAATTCGGTGCACGGCCCCTGGCCAGGGAGATCCAAACCAGCATCAAAGACAGGCTGACAGATGAGATTCTTTTCGGCAAACTGGCAAAAGGCGGCAAAATTACCATCGGGTTGAAAAGTGATGGGCTGACCTTTCATTTCAAGAGCTGAATGCCCCTGTTCCGACTGTCACACCAGGTGGAATTCCCGCCGGCATGGCTGGCCCGTTCCGACGGTCTGCTGTGCATCGGCGGGGATCTTTCCTGGGAAAGACTGCTGCTGGCCTATCAGAACGGCATTTTTCCCTGGTTTTCAGAAAGTGACCCCATATTGTGGTGGTCCCCGGATCCCCGGCTGGTGCTTCTTCCATCACAGGTCACCATTTCCAGAAGCCTGCGCAAAAAAATCAAAAAAAACCTGTTTCAGATCACGGTGGACCAGGCGTTTGAGCAAACCATCAAGGCCTGTGCAAAACCCTGTGGAAACCTGGTACCAGGGTGAGCTTGTGGGAGGATTGTACGGCATCAGCCTGGGGTGCTCTTTTTTCGGAGAATCCATGTTCAGCCGCAAAAGCGATGCCTCGAAAATTGCTCTGGTGGCCCTGGCCCGTCACCTGGATGCGCATGGATTTGATCTCATCGACTGCCAGGTGACCACGGACCACCTGTGTCAGATGGGGGCGGTGGAGATCCCCCGGCACCAGTTTCTGGATATGCTGCACCGGTCCATCCTCCGAAAACCCGATCCCCATGTCTGGCAGCAACTTTCCGGTCTGGAACTTACCCTCTGAGCAGTGACAACGTCGGATCGGTCTGTTTTCCTTGACAAAGCTGCCTGGATCATCATAGTGTTTGTATATTATATTTTATGGGAGTCAACCATGCTGTTAAAGCTTTTTTTATGCTTCACCCTCATCCCGGTGGTGGAACTGTACCTGCTCATCAAGGTGGGGACCATCATCGGGGGATTTAATACGGTTCTGCTCGTGATACTCACAGGATTTGCCGGTGCCTGGCTTGCCAAAATGGAAGGGATTCACACCATGCTCAAAGTCAGAATGAATCTCCAGCAGGGCATTATGCCGGCGGAAGAACTGATGGATGCCTTGATCATTCTGATTGCCGGCCTGGTGCTGATCACTCCGGGACTGATCACGGATGTCTTCGGTCTGATGCTGCTGTGGCCGGCCACCAGAAATCTTTTTAAACGATTTTTACGCAAAAAATTTGATGAGATGCAGGCAAAAGGAAATATTGATATCACCCGGTACCATTGATGCCCACAGGAGGTAATATGTTTTTTGAACTGATCCGAAAACGCAGAAGCATCCGCAGATTTACAAACCAGGCTGTTGAAAAGGAAAAAATCGACTCCCTGATTGAAGCGGCGTTGCGATCGCCATCCTCAAGAGATATTCGGCCCTGGCAATTTGTGGTGGTGGATCAGCCGGACCTGCTGAAAAAACTGGCCCGGGCAAAACCCCATGGGTCATCATTTTTACAAAATGCACCACTGGGTATTGTTGTGTGCGCAGATGCCGCAGCCAGTGATGTCTGGGTGGAAGATGCCGCCATTGCATCCACTTTCATTCATTTGGCCGCCCGGGATCTGGACCTTGGCTCCTGCTGGATACAGATCCGCAAACGGGACCATTCCGACTCCAAAACGGCAGAAGCATACGTAAAAGAGATATTGCACATACCTGATACCATGTGGATTGCATCCATTATCGCCATAGGGTATCCCGATGAAATCAAACAAGGACATGCAACAGACACCCTGGCATATGACAAGGTTTTTTTCAACCAGTACAGCCCATTGAAAACAAATGGACGTTAAAACCAAAATCCTCGGGATGATCCAGAAACGGGAAAGCACGATACCATCCCTCAGTGCTGTCATGGACAACCTTATCAGCATTTCCAGGGATGACAAGACCACCACAGAGGAGCTTGCCAAGGTCATTTCCCATGATCCGGCAATGACAGACAAATTGGTGACACTGGCCAATTCGCTCTATTATGCCCAGAAAAACAAAATAGAAACCATGAAACGGGCCGTTACCGTCATCGGTTTTGACGAAACCATCGGCATCGCACTGGCCATCGGAATACTAACGGAAATCACCGGCAAAAAAAAGCTGCCCCTGGACATGAAAGCCTTGTGGATACACAACATCGGTGTAGCCACCGCAGCAAAATCTTTGGCAATGAGAACCAATCCCGGCATTGCCAGTAAAATTTTTATCCCGGCGTTTCTCCACGACATCGGAAAACTTGTGTTTGCCCTGTATTTTACCCCTGACTATTACAAGGTCCGGCAGTTTGCCCTGGAAAACAAAAAACCCCTCTACCAGACTGAAACCGGTTTGATGCAGGTGGACCATGCTGTTTTAACAGGATTATTGATGAAACGGTGGAATTTTCCAAAGTCCATCATGTTGCCATGTCGTTTTCACCATTCACCGGAATCGTCTCCTGTCCAGCTCAGGTACCATTCTCTGATCATCAATCTGGCTGACTACCTGACCCAGAAAGCCGGCATCGGCTACAGTGGAAACCCGGTTCCTGTCACCGTAAAAAATTCCCCCAAAAAAATCGGTCTCAATGAATCCGTACTCAGGTTGACCATTGACCAGCTCAAACGCAAAGAGCCGGCAATAAAAGAGTTCTATGGTATCACCACAAAACAGGCGCCCCTGCAGAGCGATGGCGTGTAATCCAATCCCGTTTGTAACCCGATCCTTTTTGGTTGATTGATGTCCGCCTTGTGTTACAGTCTTGCAACCGCCTTCAGATATCCTTGATATAGCGTTCTCCGGAAGATTGTCTGGCAGCTTTCTCAAACCGCTCCAGGCTTTGTTCCAATGCCGCCGTTTCCAGGGTGCCGTCCATGGATGTCACCTCTTTTCCCATGTTTTCAAATGCCGCAACAACATCCATCACCGACAGACATTCAATGTCCAGGGCGGGTGTATAACCTGGTTTTGGAGCATTCACCTGAAAAAGAATGCCGGCATGTACCAGCTTTTCCAAAAATGTTTCCATCATATTCACAGACAGATTCAGGTGTGCTGCAATCTGGGCAGGGGTTACCGGCGCCTTTTTCCGGGCAAAGCGTTTCACACAGAAAACCACTGTCCGGAGCATGATCAGTTTTTTCATCCGGGTACCGATGTCTTCATATGCCGGATCATCTGTTTGCAGAAGATCCACATTTTCCCACACAAATGCGATCTCAGCGCCCAGCAGTAAAATGACCCAGGAGGCCTGCAGCCACAATAAAAACAGGGGCAAGGCGGCAAAACTGCCGTAAATGGCATTATAGGTGGACACCCCCACCAAAAAATTCACATATGCCATCTGGACAAGCTGAAAAATGGTCCCTGCAATGATGCCCCCTGCCAGGGCGGACCGGACATCCACATTTTTATTGGGTACAAACAGATAAAAAAAGGCAAATAACAACCAGGCGGTGACAAAGGGGAATATATTGAATCCAAAGGAAATCAGATGTTCCAGGGTGGGGGGAAGATCCAGCATCCCCATGAATTTTTCAAAATAGGCGGTGATAAAAAATATGGCACTGCCCGAAAAAATAACCAGCAGCCCTGCTGCCAAAGCAATGGTGATAAAGTCTGTAATTTTCCGGATAATGGAGCGGTTGGCACTGACCCGCCATATTCGGTTAAACGCGGTTTCCATATGGCCCATGAGCTTGATCAGAGAATATGCCAGAAAAATAATGCCCAGCACCGCCATCAGGCCGCCCTTGGTTCTTTCCAGCAGGTTGTTGGAAAAGGTCAACACCGTCTGAATGACCTGTTCCTGGCCGGCAAACATGGACAACACCTTGGTTTCAAGGAACTGTTGAAATCCAAATCCCTTGGCAAAGCCGAATGCCATGGCCATGACCGGCACAATGGACAATAATGTATACAAGGTTAGGGCAGATGCCTGAAGCCCGCAGCGGTCCCGGACAAATTCTTTGGATGCAATCTGTAAGATTCTGACGCCATTGTGCCATTTTTTGCCCAGCAGTTTTGCAATATTTGTTGTAACGTCCATGGGATTGGTCACTTTTTTTGAGAAAACCATTGTTCAAGGCGGATCAAGCCATCTTTGGTGGAAATTTTGGGGTGGTATCCCAGTTCTGTTTTGGCCCGGGTGATATCAAACCAATGGGAAGTGGCCAGTTCTCTGGCCACAAACCTGGTCATGGGCGGCTCTTTTTGGATACCGAACAGGTTGTAGAAACACTCGAAAAACCACCCGGCTGCATAGGCAACCTTCGGGGAAACATGTCCTGTAACCGGCGGCAGGTCGGCAGCCTTTAAAAATGCATTGGTCATTTCCCATTTGGACACGGGTTCATCCTGGCTGATAAAATAAATCCTGCCGGACAGGGCCGGGTTTTCTTCTAATTTTTGTGCCGCCAGAATATGGGCAAAGGCCGCATTGTCCACGTAAATGGTATCCACCAGATCATCTGTCTTCCCAACCATTTTCAGGCGGCCTGCGCGCTTGATGATTCGGGGAAACAGGTGGTTGTCTTCTGGTCCCCAGATCAGGTGGGGCCGCAGAATAATGGCCGAAAGGCCCTGGTGTGCGGCCTGGCGCACCAGTTTTTCCGCCATGGCTTTGGTTTCAGGATAAGGGGCCAGATAGGTATCCGGGTAGGGAACAGATTCATCCACATTTTCCATATCGCAATCATCAAACACAACACTGGGGGAACTGGTGTACACCAGCTGTTTTTCTCCCCAGTATCTGCAGGCTTCTATGACATGGCGCGTCCCTGTGACATTCACTGAAAAATAGGCATCATAAGGTCCCCACACCCCCGGCATTGCCGCCACATGGAACACCGTGTCCACAGATTGCACCGCCGCCATGACTGCAGAGGCATCGGCCAGATCCCCCTGGATCTGGTGTACCCCCATCTGTTCCAGGGCCGGATACCTGCGCCGGGAAAAAGAGGTGACACCAATGTTGTGCACCAGAAGCTGTGTTACAATCGCCTTTCCAAGAAACCCGCCGCCACCGGTAACCAATACATTTTTCATATATGCAAATCCTTTTTTGTACCTGCTGTACCGTACCGGAAATTTACAATAATCTGCTTGACAAGGCAGCTGTTTTGCAGTAGTAAAGACAAACTTTTGCTGAGCGGGAATAACTCAGTGGTAGAGTGCGACCTTGCCAAGGTCGAAGTCGCGGGTTCAAATCCCGTTTCCCGCTCCATTTTTTTCCCCGTCTCATTGTTTGTTTTTGTGCCATTTTTCCTTTTTCCAGCCTATTTTTCATCTTTCAATGCATCAATAAAAATGGGGTTGTAATTTTCATTTTCTTATCATATGAATGCACAAATTGCCATAGACGATGGTCATAAAACAGAAAGGGGTGTGGTTTGCAAAAAAAGGAAAAAGTATTGTGTATTCACCAGGACCGGCTACCTGAAAAATGGATGGCAAAGACAGCGGTCATACCCATGGACCTGGAAGATTTTGTACAGACCTGCACCAGGGCCGGGTATGATTTTGTGCCAAGAGACGATGCGGAAAACAACCCTGCCCTGCAGCAGGTAATTCCCTATATCGTTTTGCAAACACAGGATCTGGGCGCAACCGCCGTATACAACCGCCAGGGAAGTGAAAAACGACTCCATGATCTGTGGTCCCTGGGTATCGGCGGTCACATCAATCCCATGGACAGCACGAATTCAGGCAGCGCTTTTCAAGATATCCTGGTTGCAGGCATGACCAGAGAACTGGATGAAGAGCTGGAAAAACGCCCGGACCAGGAACAGCCGAGCTTTTGCGGCATCATCAACGAAAACATCACAGATGTGGGCCGTGTGCATCTCGGAGCGGTGTTCCAGATCCTTACCCCCACGCCCGGTTCCTATATGCCCGGACCGGAACTGTCCGAATTCCAGTGGCAGGCAACCAACGAACTGGGAACGCTGCACATGGAATTGTGGTCCACCCTTTCCCTGGACCTCATCAACAGAAGACGGGCCGTTTATATGAAAGCCGTCAGCCATCAGTACTCAGCTAACAGCTAAACGCTAACAGCTAACAGCTTTCTTTCACATGGAATTGTGGTCCACCCTTGCCCTGGACCTCATCAACAGAAGACGGGCCGTTACTTAGGATTGTCATCATCCATGTGATGCAGCAGGTGCTGCACTACAGAATCTTTTTTTTTCAGCACTTTGGATCCCCTGGTGATCTTGCACAGGCTGATACCGTATTTGCGCGCAATCCGGCGCTGGGGCATCCCCTGGTGCAGGTCTTTGAGCAGTTTCCAGCGCAGGGTGATATCATCCAGTTCTGCCGGGGTGAACAGGTCCTTGAAAAAGCGCTCCAGCACATCAAGGTCCCTGATGGTTGATATGACATGCAGCAATTGCCGGTCAATGGCCATGAATTTTCCTTCCAGGGCAATCGTATGTAAACAGATTTTGTTCCATTGCTCTGATGTTACGGGGCTGTTCTTTCTGCAAAAGACTGCACCTGATAGGTGTACAGATGCAGGTCACCGGTTTGCCAGGCATCGGGATCACACCCGGCTTTTGTGCACAGATTGCGCAAAAAAGAGTCTGGTGCAGGAAGCTGCTCCCACACCTGGGGCAAAAAAGTGGCCCGGCAATGCTCTTTTTCAACAATAACCCCGTCTTCAAAGGGCGTAAGCTTATCCAGCATGTCCCGGGTGTCTGTAAAACGCATTTTTTGGGGAGGGGTTAACAGGCTCACCTCAATATCAATTTCCCGAAATTCGGCCGCATCCAGCGGTGCAAACCGGGAATCCTTGAAGGCGGCATGGACGGCATTTTTCCGGACCCCTTCCAATACGCTGTGTTCAGGTTCAATATTGCCAATACATCCCCGAAGCTGTCCGTTTTTATGAAGGGTCACAAACACTCCTCTTTTTTCGGTGAGCAGGGTATCAGGGATATCAGACAGATCCGGTCCGGCCACTGTATCTGCATGTCCCAGTTTTTCAGCAATACTGTGCCGGGCCAACTCCAGCAGCAGTTTTCCGTATTTTTTCGTCCATTTTTTTTCCATATTTTCCCTCTTTTTTTACCTGCAGATTACCAATCAGGATATATCTATTGATGTAAGGATAACATGGACACAAACGGGAAAAAAGTATTAATCCAACGATCTTATCAATTCACCAAGATCGGTATACGGCAAATCAAAGGCATCAGCCACCGGCCTGCACACCAGCTTGTCCCCCACATAATTGACCCCTTTGGCAAACCCGGGGTCATCCATCACGCTTTTCCAGCCGTTGTTGGCAATTTTCAATGCATAGGGAAGTGTGACATTGGTCAAGGCAATGGTAGATGTCAATGGTACCGCTCCGGGCATGTTGGCCACGCAATAGTGAATGACCCCGTCCACCTCATAAATAGGATCCCCATGGGTGGTGGGCCTGGATGTCTCAAAACATCCGCCCTGGTCTATGGCCACATCCACAATCACGGACCCTTTTTTCATGGTGGACAGCATATCTTTTGTGATGAGTCTGGGGGCCTTGGCACCTGCCACCAGCACTGCACCCACCACCATGTCCACGGTCTGGACAAGCTCGCGCACCAGGGCCGGAGAAGACATCAGGGCCGTGCAGTTGGCCGGCATGATTTCGGCCAGATACCGGAGCCGGTCGATGTTCATATCTAAAATGGTGACATTGGCCCCCATGCCGCAGGCAACATGGGCCGCATGAATACCCACAACCCCGCCGCCGATGATCAGCACACTGGCACGCGGTGTACCGGTAACCCCACCCAGAAGCAGCCCCCTGCCTCCAAAGGTACGTTCCAGGTATTTTGCCCCCTGCTGGGTGGCCAGGCGGCCGGCCACCTCACTCATGGGTGCCAGCAGCGGGAGCCCGCCGTTTTTGTCTTCAATGGTTTCATAGGCAATGCCGATGGAACCGGTTTTGAGCAGCGCATCGGTCAATTCTCTTTCCGCAGCCAGATGCAGGTAAGTGAAAACAATCTGGTCCTTTTTGATCAGGCCGTACTCAGAGGGCTGGGGCTCTTTAACATGCATGACCATCTCGGAAATGTCATACACTTCTTTTGGGGTGTCTACAATGCCGGCACCCGCTTCCATATAAAGGGTGTCATCAAAACCAGATCCCCTGCCCGCATTTTTTTCAACATACACGGTATGGCCGTTTGCCTTCATCTGGTCCACACCGGCCGGGGTCATGCACACACGGTTTTCCTGGGGTTTGATTTCCTTGAGAATGCCTACAATCATTGTCCAACTCCTTCATTAGCAATTTTTTATCAAGACAGCTTCTGCATATGTCATCCATATATAAAACCTTATATGGCCTTTTTCGTCTTTCCTATAAAAAATTTCAGACATAAAAACAAGTCTATTGACAAAACCCTTGATTTTACCGGGAAAAATACTGTTGGACCAGTTTTTCTGCCAGTCCCACATAGGTGTCCGGGGTAAGATTGCGCATGCGCTCCTTAAATTGGGGCGGCACCTTTTCAAGACTGTCCACAAAGGCATCCAGCGCTGCTTTGTCAATTTTGCGGCCCCGGGTCAACTCCTTGAGCCGTTCATAGGGATTTTCTTCTCCAAATACCCGCATGGCGGTCTGGAAGGGTTCTGCCAGAAGTTCAGGGTTGGCATCCAGATCCCGGCGCATGACAGCTTCATCCAGGTCCAGTTTGGAAAGGCCTTTCATGGTATTTTTCACACCGATGGTAAAATAAGCAAAAGCCGATCCCAGGCTCCGCAGTACGGTGCTGTCACTCAAATCTCTCTGGAATCGTGATTTCTGGAGTTTGACCGCCAAATGCTCCATCAGGGAGATGGCCATTCCCATATTGCCTTCACTGTTTTCAAAATCAATGGGATTGACCTTGTGGGGCATGGTGGAAGAACCGGTTTCCCCTTCAATTACCCGCTGTTTGAAATATCCCAGGCTGATGTAGCCCCACATGTCGCGGTTACAGTCAATAAAAACAGCAGCGGTGCGCACCAGGGAATGCAATATAAAGGACAGGGCCGGGTTGGGGCTGATCTGGGTGGTGAATAAAATGGCGCCAGGCAAAATTGACAAATTCCTTGCCCATGGTGGTGGGGGTCGCAGGCTGGCCATGGGTTCGGGACATCATGGGAATTGACTGATAGGCAACCGCTTTTTTTTCCATTTCACCGATACACCGGTGCAGCAGCTGTACCGTCAAGTCTCTTCCTTCGTTCACCATCAATGCATAGGCCGTGTTGTTGATATCTTCGGAAGTACAGGCAAAATGCACCCATTCTCTGATATCCCCCAGCCCCGCTGTATCCAGTTTCTGCTTTATGAAATACTCAACCGCCTTCACATCATGGTTGGTGGTTTTTTCAATGGTTTTAACCGTTTGTGCATCTGCCTCGCTAAAATTGTCCACAATAGCATCCAGATCATCCAGGTTGATGTCGGGAAACTGTGCCAGTTTCAAATCGTTGATAATAAACTTGAGCCATTGGATTTCCACCTGCACCCGGTGCCGGATCAAGCCGTATTCACTGAAAATATCCGCCAGATCCGCAGTCAGCCGGGCATATCTGCCGTCCAAAGGACCGATCGCTTTTATATTTGTCATACCCACTCCACAAAAAAACCATAAATAGTGATAATCATTTGACATTCAGGACCGGATTCATTACATTCATCCCAATTTGCCATTGCCACATACCAATACCAGACTGCCGGTGGATTAACAATCCAAAACCCGAGCAAATACGTGACAAAAACAAAAAAATTGCATTTTTAATGATACCAGATACACAGATGAATCTCAATGCTTGACATTTGCCAGAGGTTTACAGTATTTTACCAGACATTTTTTACCACACGTTTTTCATTAACAGGATGTTTACCGCTTACCGCCCAATGATGCTGCAGGAGTAAAATTTTATGGCCTTAACCAAAACAATTATTGCAGAGCGAATACAGGAAAAACTCGATCTGCCCAGGACAACCACCTATGAAGTCATGGAAGAATTTCTTGAAATCTTCAAGGAAACAATTGAAAGTGGTGAAGATATCATGATTTCCGGATTTGGAAAATTCTGTGTCAATGAAAAACAAGCCCGGAAAGGGCGAAACCCTGCAACAGACGAAGAGATGACCTTGCCGGCCCGGCGGGTGGTGACCTTTAAATGTTCAGGCAAACTCAGGGATCTTATCAATTCCCGGGACACCTCCCTGTAACCCATATCATTTTATTTGCAAATGAAGTTTCTTATCACTGCGGACATCCATGGCAGCATCAACACCTGGCTGACCATCCAGGCCTTGATGGCCAATCAAGACATCCTTGTGATTGCAGGGGATCTGTTTGATACAAAATACGGCCGTTTCGGTCACCCCGACTTTGCCCCGGAAACCATCAGACAGGACCTGTCCGCCCTCCCCCACAAATTTTACTATGTCTACGGCAATTGCGACACCCCGTCATTTTTCCCGGGATATGACCATTCACTTCTTTTGGAAGCAAGCAACAAAAACATCTTCCTTCACCACGGCCACCATCCTGTTACCATACCATCAAACGCCGATATCATCATCCAGGGGCACACCCATATCTGCTCTTTGGAAAAAAAAGACCACCGGATTTTCATGAACCCGGGATCCATCACCCGCCCCAAAAAAGGGCCGGCAACCTTTGGCATCATAGAGGATGGGTGTATCCGCATCATGGACCTTCACACCGGGACTGACCTTGTTTCCATGGATCTGTGACCGCTCTGGTTGCTCTTGATCCCGGCCGCTCTTATGCCTGACCGCTTTTGAGCCTAATTGCTTTTGAGCCTAATCTGTTTTGAGCCTAATCTCTTTGGAGCCTAATCTCTTTGGAGCCGTCCCACCGGACGGATCCGGCTGATTTTTTCTACCCGTGAACAATTATGCTGGTCCTGAAACCGGGTTTGCACCTTGATGCGTTTTTGCAGCTCCATATACCTGGCAAAACCTTCATACGGTGGTCGCACCAAGTTTCTGGATCGTTGTCTGCTGCCGGGTTTTCCCACAGGCGCTGCATGGCTGACCGCCCCGGAAAAAAGCGGTCTGAACACCTGTTCAAAACCTTTGCCCGGTCCGGCGGGCCTGTTTTTCTTTGCAGAGCACCTGACATGGGTTCTGCCGGAACCAGACATACCGGAACCGGATGTGCGGGAACCGGACGTGGTAGAACCGGACGTGGTAGAACCGGATGTGGTAGAACCAGTTCTGGAAGATCCGGACATGGATGATCCGGTTCGCGTCCAGGCAGATCCTCCCGAAGCCGATGCCCTGGCAGTGCCCTTGCCTTTGAATAATCCTTTTTTCAGGCGGTTGACTATATCTGTAAAAAACCGGGGTGCACTTTCGGCAGGCCTATCACAGGGATGTGCCGGTTTTTTTGCTGCCGGGGGCAGCAGGGATGTCAGCAGATGATATGCCTGGTTAATGGCTTTCATCTTTTTTTCCGCCTGGCGCATGGCATTTGCATCTCTTGCAAAATGGTCCGGGTGATGTTGTTTGGCCAGGCGCCGAAAGGCTGCCTTTACATCCTGCCGGCTTGCGTGGGCGCAAAGTCCCAGTATGGC
>JAIVHE010000018.1:1540-3799 GCA_020201255.1 Desulfobacteraceae bacterium | reverse complement strand
GGGGCGGGCATCGCTGCATCGGGTTTCGGTTACCAAATGCGATTGGATTGAAAAACTATTTTTTACATGATACCATGCCCAGAACTTTATCAGAGGAGCTGCCATGGGCAACAAGGATTATACCCCCATCACCATTGGAAAAGACCCGGACCAGGATGCCTGGCTGACCGCTTTTTTTCTTGAAAACCATATTGATCCTTTTGCCTATCCCTACAAGGTAGGAACCGTGGAACAAACAGAATTCATGGTGTATCTGGAAAACGATGAGCGGTATTTTCCCTGTTCAGACAATATGTTTGAAGCGATCATGTCCAGAACTGCCCAGCAGTATTTACACAAGCGGTACCAGTATGTGTATGACAAAATCATGCAGATGGTGAATGATTTTATTGAATCCGCCTATGACCGGCGGTTTCTCACCGCTCTGATCCGGATAAAATATGAACATGAGATTGAAACCAGCCTGATCATCCCCTCCCGCCTGGAAAAACGGTTGTGCAAAATATTTTTGAGCAGAACCCATATTGAAAATCCCTATTCCCAGCAAAAACAGCACGAAAACCGCCAGGCCCAGAAACTGCTGGATTCTGATGTATTCAAAAAAGCGTTGAACCATATTGACGGGGCATTTCAAAATATCGATGGATTTTCTCTGGATTCTCTGCGCAAAAAAATAAAGGAGATTGAGCTGCAGCGTCTGCTGACCATGCTGTGCGCCCGGGATCTGTGGCGCAGCAAAAAAATGAAAATGCCTTCATCCGAACAATTAAAAAAAACATTTAAAACCAGAATATCCGGCAACGGTCTGGCCCCATTGATAGATATGATCCACATCCCAAAAAGCAAAATCCTCTGGATGACCGATGAATCCGGCAGTGTCATGGTGGATATTGCCATTGCAAAATTTTTGGCGGACCTGGGCCATATTGTCGTGCTGGCAGTCAAGGAAACCCCGGTGTTCAAGAAAGTTTCCCTCACCGATATCCGCACCGATCCGGTGTTGATCCGGGAACTGGAAACCAGCCATTTTATTTATGAAAAAACCATCAGCAAAAACCGCCTGGTCCAGCGTTTCAAACAGGACGAAGACATCTATGTGATATCCGACGGCACCAAAGAAACCTTGAATCTGCTGCTGACATCCACCACCTTTGCCCGGATTTTCAAGGAGGTGGATTATGTGGTTTCCCGGGGCCATGACCAGAAAAGACGGCTGATCCATACCCATTTCCAATTTACCCGTGATATCATCAATATCAGTGTGGACCAGAATGATGCCGGTGCAGGGCATTTGAGCATCACCTTTAAACCCCGTCATCCGGATTTTATCAATTTTTCCCATAAGGATCTGGAAGATCGGGCCAACCGCATCATCTATCAGATGAGGGCAGCCAAGGCCAAAAACATGACCGTGATGTTCTACAGCGGCATCATCGGCTCGATTCCCGGCAAAATCGATGTGGCCAAAAAACTCATGACCAGTTTTATCGACCATTTGAAAACCCAGTATCCGGATCTGTTCATCATCAACCCGTCCACCTATTACGAACCGGGCATGGATGCAGATGATCTCATGTACATGTGGGAGATTGTCCAGACAAGCAACCATATCGATATCTGGCGCTTCCAGACCACCGAGGATATCACCGCAAGCTTTGCCCTTATGAAACAGAAGGTGCCGCCGGAATGGATTGGAAAGGATGCCACCTACAGCACCGGCTGCACCAAGGAGATGCGCATCGCCCAGAAAGCCCTTGAGACAAACCCTGAAATGCAGATCATCGGTCCTTCCCTGGACAAATTCATGCGGCGGGATGAATACGGGGTGGGCAGCATGTACGACCAGCGCCTGGCAGAGGTGTGACCAAACTTTTTATCCGCACCAGGCCTTCTATCAGCACCGGCCATGGTATTGGATCCCCTCAAAAGGAATGCATTCATGGATATGGACTACCGGCCGTTGTTTTGCCATGGACGATACCCCAACCGCAACTTTATAGTGGTCCAGGAGGGAAAACGCAAAAAAATGCCAGGTACCAGGATCTGCTGCTCCAGTGGATGCAAACCTGATTTTGGGGATGCCCTGGTCAAAAAAAAATGAAAATTGATCCAGTCCCAGGGACAATCCTTTTCCCACTGCCTTTACATATGCCTCTTTCAGGGTCCACAAATCCACAAACAGCTCCTGTTTGGCACCTGTATCCCCGGCCTGTTCCAGCTGCCGGATATCCAGCGGCGAAAAAAAGCGGCCGGCCAGGT
>JAIVHE010000018.1:0-1416 GCA_020201255.1 Desulfobacteraceae bacterium | reverse complement strand
GATCTCATCCAGGCAGGTATAATAAAAATGCACCTCACCCGCATGCAAATCAAAAAATGATGATATCTTCCGCATGATTTTCGATTCTTGAAATTGCAGGCTTTTAGGTATTCTATCGAAAACCAGGATTTCTCCTGAAATTTCTGGCACCGATATTATAGTATCCCGTCCTAAAAGTTCTGCCATGTATTTTGGCCTATTACCGCAAATGCCGGTTGGATCAAAATAAGTCCTTATAATCATTACTCAAATAAACAGCCACTTATCAGTCACTTATCCTTTTACAAAGTATATGAATCTACAAAATACAGACCTCGTTATTTTTGGCTCAAAAACAGCCATTTTTTTGGACACTCAGTTATTTCAAAGGAGACTGTCTTACTTCAATGACCAAAGACTTTCCTGTCGGAGTAGTCGCATTCAATCCGGTGAGTTTCCGGCAAAATTGTTCCTGGGCAGCACGGCGACTCGGTTGCTGAAGTGGTTCGAGTCGGACAGTAACTAAGTGTCTACTGCACTTGATCCATCCATGGCAATGAGTGATGGCGTAAAACAGATCAATATATTCGTTCTTGTTTTGATAAAAAGGAAGCAGCCATTCGACCATTTGTTTGCGGGCATTCCAAATGCTGCTCGTTACAAAGTCGAAAAGGTTTTTACTTTCGTTTGAAATGCGAAAGAAACTACAATAATTTTCGAGATCGGAAATATCAATTCTTTCAGGGATCTCTTTTGATTCTTGCTGCAAGATGTCTATTTCAGATTCCTTGAGATCTATTTCTTGTTTTATCCGTTGATGGGCACTGTTTTCTCGTGGACTTCCGTCTTTGTTCAATACCTCCCTGGTTTTTGAAAATTTTTTGTAAAGCCCTATCAATTGCGTTTTCACCCGTTTCAACAGACTCTTGTTTTCCTTTAATTCCGGGTTGGCTATTTCTTGTTTTTCACTCTCCTCAAACTCGAATCCCGGCTGGTAGTGTAACGGATGGTTTTCACCGATGTGTTTGAAGGTATTCTCCGAGGCGCCCCAGCGGTTCAAAATAGCCTGCGCACACTCCTTGGTATTCAACTTTTCGGAGCTTGCACTGGCAAGTTCGCATGTACGTCGATTGCTGGTGACATTCCAAATGAAAATACGTCTCAAGGTAAATTTCAGTGAAGAACCGTTTTCAAGGGTGTGGGTAAACTCTTTTTCTCCTTCGAACACACGGTAAGTCTTGTCATTAAATTCGAATTCCTCCTCGAAAAGATTGGAATCCAAGGCTCCGATTTTCTTGGTGTCAATGTATTTTTCCCATGTTACGAAAGGAATGTCCGCATCAAGAAGACCATGAAAAAAAGAGGCCCCATATCCTTCACGGTCGAAGACCATGACAGGTGTGTGGCCAAGATCTTCCCGCCATTTCTTGCCCAGAG
>JAIVHE010000522.1 GCA_020201255.1 Desulfobacteraceae bacterium | reverse complement strand
CCTGCTCATTGCTTCTCCAATAATCTCAAATTCTCTTTCAATAGCACGTCGAAGCATTTTATTATTCTGATAGATGGTAAAATCTCTTTCATCTCCAAGATAACTTTCAATCGAATCAATTGACTCTTTTATATCGAAAAGGAATTTTTTAATTTCGATTTTCATAAATCAGGATTTTTGTCTGGTTCAGTAAATCAATGAAGTATGGATTTGATACTGATTTGTCTGTTACCAAATCAACAGGTCTGCGCAATACTTCCTCAAACTTCTCTGCAACCGTAAAATAATTATCCGCATAATCACCATAATCCATCGAATTAAAAGTGATTAGCAAATCAACATCGCTTGAAACATTAAATTCATCCGTACACACAGAACCAAATGCAAACAACGATTTGACGTTATGATTCATGCATAAAGTCTTGATCTTATCAATATTGTCTCTAAGTATTTTCTGCATTCGTGTTCCCGCCTTTCAACTTTCCAGGTTGGCACGTGCAAAGCCTTCCGGTTCAAAAAACCTATAATAAAATAATAACACCTGGCTACCGGCTTGTCAATTTGTCATGGGGGGAGGCCTGCGTTATTGTAGTTATTGGGTGATCAGGTATGACTCATAATGAGCGTTTTTGAATTCATTCCGTGTCCCTGCATCAATCCGTACGCCCATAAACATCATCAAATCTCACAATATCATCTTCTCCAAGATACGGCCCGGATGCTTCGCTCCCGGAGTTGTTTCGCCACCAGGGATGGGATCGGATATGCAGGGGTGCCGGATACTTTCCGGTTTCGGGGCATAGCTCCGCCCCTTCGGTTACATACTTGCCACTTGCCTTGGATGCCCGAAATACAAATTCATCATCATTGTTGCGACAACTATGCCATTAATCATTTTTTGTAAAGTTATTTTCCAATTTTTTGAACAAATAAACAATTTCACTATAAAGTATAGGTAAAATCTTTATACGTAATAGGTAAAAACCCTTAGTCCATGATGGGGAAATGGGTGGTTCTCTTATCACAAAAAAATAAAACAGCGCTGAACCAGCTCTGCCTGTAAATGGGATTTTGAAAGCCAGATACCTGTTGAATAAAAAATGTAACAAAAAAAGGAATTTTTTTACACATTTTGGTACATTTTTTTCCATCCCATTGCAAAGAGTGGGGGTGGTGGGGTCTGCGTTATTGTAGTTATTGGGGGGTTTTAAGCCTTTGTTTACCATAGTCCGGGGCCGGTATGTCGGGTCCTGGGTGTACCGCTCCCACACGGATGGGTCCACGGTGACGTTGATGGCCGGGTGACCGTCCGGGTCGGTGTCGTATTTGCGGATGTGGCGGCCGTATCCGGGTTTGAACCGTTTGGCGAACCACTGGTATGTTCCGCCCAAAAATTCGGCAAATGAGTCTCTGGGGGCAGTGGTCAGGGCCTGGTCCGCCGACGGGGTGCAGGGGGTCAGGTCCAGCCCGGCGGCCAGGGCTTTTTGCTGAATCCAGGCCAGGGGCAGGTCTGCCAGGGGGTCATCCCCGTATCCGCCGCCCACATTGGCGTGGGCGCCCGTGAACCAGCGCTGTTCCACATCGATTTGCGAGAGTTTTTTGCGGCCTGTGGGATGGGTCCACAGCACCACGTCATAGGGGCTTCGGTGTTCGTCCAGGGCCATAGCCTGGCAGGCGTGGCGGACAATGCCGGACAGCTGGGTGTCGTGCCAGGCGGCCCGTGCCCACGCCCGGATCGTAAAAGAACCGCTGGCGGCCCCGGTCTTTGGCGTTGTCGGCCAGGCTGGTGCACAGGCGGAACACGTTGGTCCGGTCCTGGGGATCGTTCCAGGTGCCGTCGAATAGGAGGGTTAGGTTCATGGGGGGGGGGTAAGTTTTAAGTGTTAAGTGTTAAGTTTTAGGTAACCGGGGTGGGGTCCTACTTAAAGGGGGGGCTCAAGCAGATTTCATCATTGTGACCAGAATTTTTGCCCAATGCCATACCAGGGCGACCCACCGCGTAATGGGTTCTTATGCAAATGGATTTACTATCTTCAGGCGGTCTTCAAGAAGAAAGCCACTCTGCATATCTTCAGAAATCAAACAATTTGCATCACAATCCAGGGCGCTGGCTGCTATGATGCTGTCCCAGAAGGAAAAACTGTGAACATCACGTATCTGCGAGGCCTTTAAAAGAATGTCTTGTGACAACTCAAATACACTATATTTCCGATGGAGAGACACGATCAGTTTCTGAATTTCAATTTCTGAGAAACCCATCTTTTTTATCAAATTAACGCACATCTCATTGATTATCTGAGTACTGATAACAATTTCACATTCTCTAATAATAGTCCTTGCCATTTTATTTTTTTCTGCATCTTGATCTTGTATAAATGCATAAAGCCAAATATTTGTATCAATGAAATATGTCGCTTCCGGATCTATTCTAATTTGTTATTAACCGGCAACTGATTTGACAAGTTTATCTGGTTCAATCTCGGTTGCCTGTAAATTATACCAGTCGGCATTTAAAAAGGCCAGGGTTGTTGTGGGTTTGGTGTTTTTATGGGCCAGGGGCAGGTCCATCTGGAAGTGCCGGGCAATGTATTCCATGTCATGGCCCCGGGAGAGCAAAGTATCGATATTACCAATATTGGTAATTCCGATAATTTCAGACACGCGGTTCTGGCTGAGCCCGACCTTGTCTGCCATTTTTCCCTGGGTCCATCCCAGGCGGGTGAGACGGTTGAACACCCTTTGTACCTTGATCGAGAGAAAGGTGGCGCCGGCATCAAGGGCTTTGCCATAGGCGGCTATGGTCTGCAGGCTTGTGCGGGTCCGGGGGTAGATGGAGTCGTCCCATGTCAGGTCATCGATTTTCATGGAGGGGGGTTTTAAGTAACCGGGGCATTCTTGATTTATCCTGATTTTGTTTTATGTTCCCTTATGCTATCATTGAAAAAGGGATTCACAACAGTCAATGTTTTTTCAATAACTTGAGAGTGTTGTAAATCTTCAGAGTATAAGATGGAACAACCTGATTCAAGTGCAGCCGCAATAATCAGACATGCAGATCTTCCCGTTTAAAACAATAATCTTCAGGCAAATGGAACCGATGTTTGGCGACCCTCCGAATATTCACCACCTGTCTAAAATCCTTTGTATCTGAATCATAATATGATTATGATTTTTTTGAAACAGGTTTTAACAAAAAGATAGGGTCACTGGACAGGCTTGGCATACCACCGGGTCGCTGTGTGCAGGCCCCGGGCGACGGTCCATTGGGGGTGGTAGTCCAGGTGTTTTCGGGCACGGGTGATGTCTGCCAGGGAGTGCCGCACATCTCCTTGTCTGAAATCCCGGTACACGGGCGGCACAATGGGTGTTTCCGGGTGGATGGACTGCACGCAGTCTTTGATCAGGGCATACAGCTCATTCAAGGTGGTTGATGCACCAAAGGCCACGTTATAGACCTGGTTCAGGGCGGCCGGCGGCAATGGCCGGGGCCGTGTTTCTGCCCACGGGCTCCAGGATAATGGCTGCAGCCCGGGTGTCGATCTCCCGGAGCTGTTCCGCCACCAGGAACCGGTGTTCCTCGTTGCACACCACGATGGGATCGGATATGTATGTAAAGGGGGTCTGACCCTGTTAGGTGTTTGTTATTAAAGGGGATTCAATTCAGAAACAGGGGGTTTTTGCTCTTAAACGGCACTTTTGGGGGGCAAAAAGTGCCGTTTAAGCGTTGGAATGGCATAGGTTTTCTGCTTAACAGAAATGTCCACGGGTTGTTATTGTTCTTTGTCTGACAGCAGGTGCAGCGGGATTTCCACCGGCTCGTTATTCAGTATTTGTCTGACCAGATCAACATCGAGATCGATAACCTGTGCGATCATTTCTTCTGTCAGTCCTTTTTTGCCGGCATTGCGGACCAATGTGATCACAGTTTCATGGCTGCCTTTCTGCATACCTTTCTGCATGCCTTCCTGTCTGAGTTTTTCTGCGGTTGTCATGGCAATGTCCCCTCCTTTATCTGAAATACTGGCAACTGATTTGACAATTTTGTCTGGTTCAATCTCGGTTGCTTGTAATATGTAGTTTATCACAGCTTCAAGGAATTTCAATCCCTGTGTTTCCTGAAAATAGGCCCGGCCGATCTCTAAAAACTGGGTCAGGTGATGTTCCAGTTTCTGCTGGTCAAATATGTTTTTCATGATCAGCAGGGCTATCCGCAGTGATGCCGCTTTGAAGACCCCCGCTTTTATGGCTTCGTTGGAATAAGCAGAAAGATCGACAAAAGCAAACTCAAAATCAGGGATATAGGGTTTTACAGTATCAGGCCATTTTGTAAACCGGGTGATCAAGGTTCCTGGAGTCCAGGATTTCCAGCCGTGGTAGAGTACAATGGGGATTACCGGTAATATGGGGTGTTTCTGGTTGATGCTGTTATCCCAGAGATTGGCCATGTAACGGTGAAGCTGGAACGGCAGATTTTTGTCCGGAGCGCTTTTGTGTTCAAACAGCAGGGCTATCTTGATCCGGGTTCCGGAAAATCGGCAGTTATAAACGGTGTCGGAAAAGTTTTCTGCCAACGATGTATCCACATGGGACCCTTTTTCAATGGTCAGGGTGTCAAGATCCATCTCTTCGATCAATTCAGGCGCAAGGGTGTGCTGGAGAAAGTCGGCGGCATTCTCGCGGATTGAAAATGTTTTTTTGAAAAAAAGGTCGTGGTGGCCCATAGTTGGTATCAGGTATTGGGTTATTTTTTGTTTCCGGTGTTGCCGGGGTCAGGAGGTTGCCGATGTCCGGACTTCGCCCAGGTTGTGCTGGTGGCCGGTGGAAAAGTTGTCCAGGCCG
>JAIVHE010000521.1 GCA_020201255.1 Desulfobacteraceae bacterium | reverse complement strand
ATGTTGGATGTATCCAGGACCACTGATACCGTGCTGATGGTCCGGCCCTATGATTTCGGATTCAACGAAGAAACCGGACAGGACAATGAATTCCAGCATCACCCGGAAGCATCGGAAAACGAGACCAACCAGAAAGCCAATGCCGAGTTTCAGGCCATGGTGGATACCCTCAGACAAGAAGGGGTCACGGTACTGATCCTGGAAAAACCAGCCAGAGACTATTCCCGGACCCCGGATGCGATTTTTCCCAACAACTGGTTTTCCACTGAACACGACGGTACCCTGCTCACCTATCCCATGGCTGCGGTGAGCAGGCGCCATGAGCGGCGGCCCGAGGATGTGGAAAAACTGCTGGTGGCACATGGCTACAAAATCCGGAATGTCATTCACGTGGGCGCTCTGGACGAGCGCAAACAATTTCTGGAAGGCACCGGAAGCATGGTGATCGATCACCGGGCCGAGGTGGTGTATGCGGCACGATCCCACCGCTGCCACCAAGACCAGTTTGGTAATTTCATCCGGCTTCGGTTCTACAAGGAAGGCATTCTGTTTGATACCCGAAGCTCCAAAGGCAGGCCCATTTACCATACCAACGTGATCATGAGCATCGGGGACCGGTTTGCCGTGATATGCCTGGACTGCATTCCGGACCCGGCCCAGCGGGAACAGGTCAGAACCTCTCTGGAACAATCGTTTGCGGTGATCGATATATCCATGGACCAGATGGAGAACCATTTTTGCGGCAATATCCTCCAGGTCAACTCAGCAGGGGGACGTCCTTTGATCGTCATGTCCCGTCGGGCCCAACAGGGGTTTGAACCATCCCAGCTGGAACGTCTGGCCCAATACGGCAAAATCCTGGCCATGGAGTTGGACACCATTGAACAGGTGGGGGGCGGCAGTGCCCGGTGCATGATGGCCGAGATCTTTTCTGAAAAAAAATAACGGCCATGCTCTTCCATTCCTGTCAACAGGTACAGGAATTTTTGCCGGGATAATCCCATACAGGTTTGGTATCCGGCATATCACAAAAGCCGTCTGCGCAAGCATTGCACTGCAAAGTGGTTTCCGACATTGCCAACGCATCGTTTGCAGCGGACCTGCACAGGGTGTTGAGTAGCATCTGCTGGTTTTCACTCATGCGGTTCAAGGTCTGTCGATCCGGCATGAGCTCAGCCATTGATAATGAAACAAACAATGATACGACGGCTTCGGGATGATCTTCCATGACAGACTCCTTTTTTTGCGTAAAACAAATCAGATTCAATGTTTAATCCTTGTTTTTTAAAGACAGCAAGATTCAGACCATCTTGAGGCTGGAAACTGTAAAACAAACAAGGAGGCATGCCGGCAGGCATTCCCCGGTTTTGTAAGGAAAAATGTTTATCCGATATTCCAGGAGCAAAGCGTATCAAAAAAAATACATGTATCTGATATGATACAATTGAATCTGTTTTTTAACCTGTGTTTCCATTTTTCCCTCGACATTCGGGCTTCCAGATTCTATATTCATTTTATGTGTATCAAAATGAATACAATAGAAGAAATAACGGAAAAGCTGAGACTGTACGAGCGGATATTTGACAATATCAATGCCGGCGTGCTGGTGATCGATGCTGACGGGTATATCACCCACTTCAACATACCCTATGGCCGGTTTCTGAACCTGGATCCCAAAGCCCAGATCGGCCGCCATTGTACTGAGGTGGTTGAAAACACCCGCATGCATATCGTGGCCCGGACCGGAAAAGCGGAAATCAATAAATCCCATCGTATCAAAGGCAAGGATATGGTGGTACAGCGCATCCCTATTAAAAAAAACGGGCAGGTCATCGCTGTTTACGGCCAGGTCATGTTCAAGAATGTGGCTGAAGTCCGGGAGCTGGCCGCAAAACTGTCTGTGCTGGAATCCAAAGTGCAGTTGTTTGAAAAAGAGATATTTGACCTGCGGGCCACCAGATACACGTTTGACTGCATTATCGGCTCCAGCGATGCCATCACCCGCCTCAAGCAGGAGGCGCAAAAAGCGGCATCCAACAACTCCGGGGTACTGGTGACCGGTGAGAGCGGCACCGGCAAGGAGCTTTTTTCCCAGGCCATCCACAATGCAGGCCCAAGAAGACTTCACCCTTTTGTGCGGATCAACTGTGCGGCCATTCCAAAGGACCTGCTGGAATCAGAGTTGTTCGGATATGAAGAAGGCGCGTTTACAGGGGCAAGGGCAAAGGGGAAACCCGGAAAGTTCGAGCTGGCCAATAAGGGCACCATATTTCTGGACGAGATCGGGGATTTGCCCCTGGATATGCAGCCCAAACTGCTTCGGGTGCTTGAGGAAAAAGAGTTTGAACGCATCGGCGGCACAAAGGTCCTCCGGTCTGATTTCAGGGTGATCTGCGCCACCAACCGGAAT
>JAIVHE010000520.1 GCA_020201255.1 Desulfobacteraceae bacterium | reverse complement strand
GCCGGGACGGCCCTGGAATTTTCCCTGGAACTGGTGGCCCTGCTGTTTGATGACAAAACCGTCGATAACGTAAAAGGGGGGCTGGCCCTTTAGGCCGGGACAAAATTCTGTGAGCCCCCTGGCCGGGATGACCCGGAAAAAACGACAGCGGGTCCTGCAGATTGGGTTGGGGGTCACCATGCTGGTGATTGTGATCCTGGTGGAGATGCTGGCCATTGCACCCACCGGGATCTATTCGTATACCACAGGCAGGTATAAAGCCTTTGCAATCGATGCCCCCAAACAACGGATACTGGCGGAAATCAACAGGGTGCCGGCCATCCGGACCCTCATCACCTGTGATCCCCATACCCGGTCAGCGCTTGTCACCCGGCGCCATTTTGCTTATACCAGTGCCTTGGAGACATCCGATGCCTGGATCGCCCGGTACAGAAAGAAAAATGTCCTGCTCTTTTTGTTTCAAAACCAGAAACTTGACAGAATACTGCTGCTGAAAACCCGCATGGGAGAGCAGATTTCTTCCCCATTGTTTGATCACTGCGATCCAGCTTTATTACAGAACGTGGACCGATTTCTAAAGGAACAGGCTGTGCATCAGGTTTTTTATAAATAACACCCAGCCCCCCTTACGGCTCTGACGGTCCGTTCACAGGACACCACCAGAGGCTCCTCATAGAACCCACGCCATTATAGCAGATGTTCAGACCAAAAAATCATAGATTGAATCTTCCTGTGGTTTGCTGTATATGTATGATTTTTACTATAATAAATTCAAACTAATAAATTCAAACTATTCGGGTTTGAATGGGATAAAAAAGGCGCTTGAAGGCCATGAGTGATATAAAATCAACACGTATCGGGGTGGTGGGGGCCGGCTCCTGGGGAACCGCTCTGGCCAGGCTGCTGGCGGAAAAAGGGTTTGACCTGGATTTCTGGGTATTTGAACCTGAAGTGAAAGAACAGATTGACACGTTGCGGGAAAACCAGGTGTTTCTGCCTGGCTTTCATCTGCCAAAATCCATTCATCCCTCCAATGACATGGAAACCGTGGTTACAGAAAAAGACCTGGTGCTGGTGGTGGTGCCGTCCCATTGCATGCGGACCGTGGCCATGCAGATGAAACCGTTTATCGCCAAAGATGCGGTGGTGGTAAGTGCCTCCAAAGGCATTGAAAACAAAACCCACCTGACCATGACCGGTATTTTTCAAGAGATCCTGGATTTTATCCCCCTCAAAAATTTGGCTGTGCTGTCCGGGCCCAGTTTTGCCAAGGAAGTGGCAGCCGGGATTCCCACGGTGGTGGCGGCGGCTTCCATAGACAGACAGGTGGCCCGGTTTGTTCAGTCCGTGTTTTCCTGTCCCACCTTCCGGGTCTATGTGAACGATGATCCGGTGGGCACCCAGATCGGCGGGGCCATGAAAAATGTCCTGGCCATTGCCGCAGGTATCTGTGACGGCATGAACATGGGCTTAAATCCCCGTGCCGCGCTTATCACCCGGGGGCTGACGGAAATGAACCGTCTGGGTACCCGCCTGGGGGCGGATCCATTGACCCTGTCCGGCCTGGCCGGGGTAGGGGACCTGCTGCTCACCTGTACCGGGGCCCTGAGCCGCAATTACACCGTGGGAGTCCAGATCGGCCAGGGCAAAAAACTGGATGACATCATCTCAGAGATGCGCATGGTGGCTGAAGGCGTGAAAACCACCCGGTCCGTGTACAATCTGTCTCGAAAATTGGGGGTGGATCTGCCCATCTGCAATGAGGTGTACCGGGTGCTGTTTGAAAACTTTCCGGTAAAAGAAACCGTACAGCGCCTTATGAACCGGTCTTTGAAACATGAGCTGGACGGAGTTGTTTAGCCACCCGCCAACAATCGGCCGGCAGGGATTCAAGGTGCGAAAGTCAGATATTATCTTACGAAATAAGGAGGCAGTATGCCCTACGTCAACATCAAAATTACAAAGGAAGGGGCCACCACAGAGCAGAAAGCGGAACTGATCCATGGGGCGACCCGGTTGCTTGCGGATGTGCTGGGCAAGAATCCCGCCACCACTTTTGTGACCATTGACGAAGTGGATATCGATAACTGGGGTATCGGCGGCATACCCGTCACCCGACTTCGGCAGCAGGAAAAATGAACCCCTGGATGTCCCGAAAAAGAGATGACCATGGGATTTGCCATTCTTGAGAGTCTGGATCTGCCGGAAACGGGCGTGATCAGTCTGATCGGTGCCGGTGGCAAGACCAGCTTGATGTTTTGCCTGGCCCGGGAACTGGCCCGTTCCGGGCGCAAGGTTCTTTCCACTACCACCACCAATGTGCTTTTTCCTTCAAAAGAACAATCTGCCATCACCCTGGTGTCAGACACTGCCCAAAACCTTGTGGCGCAAAGTATCCCGCTTCTGAAAGAC
>JAIVHE010000519.1:1075-3490 GCA_020201255.1 Desulfobacteraceae bacterium | reverse complement strand
GATTTTCAGTCAATCCATAGGCGGCACCTCCTCTTTTGAAAAAGTTAACGAATTGTGTGGAACCTCTGCATCAGGCTATAGCACAATACCAATATGTGTGCCAAGAAAGAATTTGAGACGGCAGAGCAACTGCCGCTTTTTTACAGCTGGATAATCGCATAACGGATACTGATACAGAACGACCCTGTTGCGGCCGTCCTGTTTGGCTTGATACAGGGCATCGTCAGCCAGCTTAATGATCTGATGGGATTTGGCTTCGCTGTTTTTCGGCATCATATCCAGGCACGTTATGCCGACGATGGGAATAATGCATCAACAACAGGATCAGGTGTCATACAGGTTCATGCCCGGGTAAATTTTTTGTGCGCAATCCTGGCAGATACTGTGACTTGCTAAAATCCAATAGTGTTTCATCTTGATTGCTGCATTTTTCAGGTTGTTATTCTTGAAAACATCTGCTATTTTAACACCATGAAGAGATTCGCCGAAGAGTATCTTGTTGAATGGAAACAAAGAAAAAACCGAAAACCTCTGATTTTAAGAGGAGCCAGACAGACAGGCAAGACCTACCTGGTTGAAAAATTTGCCGGAGAACACTTCAACCGCTTCCTGAAAATCGACTTTGAATTTGATACAGATATAAAATCCATCTTTGAAAACAGAGATCCCGGCGTAATCACGGGCGAACTATCCCTTTATTCTGATTATGACATTATTCCGGGAAAAACCCTTTTATTTTTTGATGAAATTCAGGCATGCCCTGAAGCCATTCTCTCTTTGAGATACTTTTTTGAAAAAATGCCGGAACTGCATGTCATCGCCGCCGGTTCGCTTCTTGATTTTACCCTTCAAGATTTTCAATATGCCATGCCGGTAGGCAGAATTGAGTTTTTGCACCTTTTTCCCCTCTCGTTCAGTGAGTTCCTGCTTGCTAAAAATTCAAAGCTTTCCGAGTTTGTCTCAAACTGGGACTTCCGGGAAAAAATCAATGAAAGTGTTCATACAAAACTGATGGAACTGCTCAGACATTTCTTTTTTACCGGGGGAATGCCCGAAGCTTCTGCATCCTGGATTGAACATGAAAATCTGATGGAAATTCAGAGAATTCAAAGCGCCATTCTGACCACCATGCAGAATGACTTTGCAAAGTACGGTTCAAGGAGCCAGCAGGAGATCCTGCAAAAGGTTATGTTCTTTGTTCCCAGGAACATGGGGAAAAAGGTCAAATACGTTAACGTGGACCGCGATGTTCGCTCTTATGCATTGAAAGAAGCCTTCTTTCGGCTGCAAATGAGCCGCATCATCAGTCTGGTACACAAAACGGATGCCAATGGAGTCCCGCTTGAAGCAGAAAAGAATGAAAGAATCTTCAAGGCAGTTTTCCTTGATATCGGACTTGTAAACAGGGCCTGCGGATTGAAGCTGATCAATACAGACGAGTTGATTACAATATACGAGGGCGGGCTTGCCGAACAATTTGCAGGCCAGGAGCTGCTGAGTTCCGGTCCCGGGTTTGAGGAACCCGCACTGTATTACTGGTTACGGGAAGAAAAAAATGCCAACGCTGAAATTGACTATCTCATCACTCACGGCACAAAGGTGATACCCCTGGAAATCAAAGCAGGAAAAACCGGCACTCTTAAATCCATGCATGTGTTTCTTCATGGGAAAAAATCGGATTTTGGAATCAGGCTGAACATGGACAGGCCCTCAACGGGAAATTTCAGGGCCCGGGTTCGTCTCAAAAACACCCATGATGAGCTTGATTACACATTGATGTCTTTGCCCCTTTATCTGGCAGGCCAGGTACCACGGATTATGGATGATTTCTGTTGAGTGGACATATCAATCAATCATACCATCGAAAGCCTCCAAGGCTATGAGGTTCAAAACCTGGATGTCCACGAGGATATCACCTTTCAAACCATTGGCAATATAAAACCATCCCACCATATTTTTATGGCCTTTTTCAATGGATTTTGTTAGTTTGTGATCAATTTTAATTCAAGGATCACCCATGCATAAAAAAACAGACAAGCCTGTTCTGGTGACCGGTGCCACAGGGTATGTGGCCGGCCGGCTGATTCCGTTGCTCCTGGCATCCGGATACCGGGTCCGGGCCATGGGACGGACCATTGCAAAAATGGCGGGCCGGCCCTGGGGCGGAGATGACAATGTGGAACTGGTCACAGGGGATATCATGGACGTCAATTCCCTGGAAAAGGCCGTGGCCGAATGCGGGACTATCTATTACCTGGTACATTCCATGATATCACAGAAAGGTGCATACCGGGATGCGGACAAAACCGGGGCCGCCAACATGGTGCAGGCCGCTGCAGACCAGGGGGCGGATCATATCATCTATCTGGGGGGACTGGGAGATATTCACCACAAGAATATCAGCAAACACCTGGT
>JAIVHE010000519.1:0-1008 GCA_020201255.1 Desulfobacteraceae bacterium | reverse complement strand
GGCACCGGTGATGATACCGGTGCCTGTGCTGACCCCCAGGCTGTCCTCTTTGTGGATTCACCTGGTAACCCCGGTGCCGGCTGCCATTGCACAGCCCCTGGCCGAAGGGTTGAGCCTGCCCACGGTGTGCACGGAGAACCGCATTACAAAAATCATTCCCCAGGACCTGCTCACCTGTGACCAGGCCATCGCCCGGGCCCTGGATCGGGTCCGACAGGAGCAGGTAGATACCTGCTGGGCAGATGCCGGCGCACTTTTGTATCCGGAGTGGACCCATTGCGGAGATTCTGATTACTCCGGGGGCACCATTCTCAAGTGCGGATACAGGGCACCGGTTGCGGGAAAGGCACAGGAAGTGTGGCCGGCAGTGGAACAGCTCGGGGGCAATACCGGTTATTATGCAGCAGACCTGTTGTGGAAGATCCGCGGCATACTGGATGTGTTTACTGGCGGGGTGGGGCTTGCGCGGGGCCGGCGGTCGCAACACACCCTGCAGGTGGGGGATGCCCTGGATTTCTGGCGGGTACTGGAAGTGGACAAACCCCACCGCCTCCTGCTGGTGGCGGAAATGAAACTGCCGGGCCAGGCACTGCTGGAGATTCTCATCACCCCGAAAGGCCCGGAGCGCTGTGAGTTGACCCTGCTGTCCCGGTTTCTTCCCAAAGGCCTTTTCGGCATGACCTACTGGTATGTGCTGTATCCGTTTCATCAATATGTATTTGCAAGAATGCTGGCGGGCATGGCAGCCGCTGCCGGGAAAAAGCTGCTGGCCCCTCCCCGAAGGTTTACCCCGAAAATTACCAATGCCTGTTCTTTGCCGGCAGAACAGGCATCCCAATCAAAACAGAAGCATCCAGAGGAATAACCATATTGGAGCTGACATGGCCGACACAGAACAAACTGATTACAAACTGAGATTGAGAAGCCTGAAAAAAGAGGACTATCCCCACATAAAGCGCATCATGGACCTGGTGTACTCCGGTATGGGCGGGGCCTGGACATCTGACG
>JAIVHE010000318.1 GCA_020201255.1 Desulfobacteraceae bacterium | reverse complement strand
GCAAGGGCCAGGGACAGAAACGATCCCTTCCGGCTCATGGGGTTCGGGCACCGGGTGTACAAGACCTATGACCCCCGGGGCAGGATCATGAAAAAAATGTGTGATATCGTGCTTGCCAAGGTAAAGCGGCATGATCCGCTGCTGGATATCGGCCGGCAGCTGGAAGAGGCTGCTCTGGAAGATTCCTATTTCCAGGACAAACATCTCTATCCCAATGTGGATTTTTATGCGGGAATTGTACTGCGGGCTCTGGGAATCCCCACCAACATGTTCACGGTGATGTTCGCCATCGGCCGGCTGCCGGGCTGGATCGCCCAGTGGAAGGAGGATGTGGCAGATCCGGAAATGAAAATCTCCCGGCCCCGGCAGATTTACATGGGCAATACCATCAGCGACTATCTCCCCTTTGAACAGCGCAAAGGGGAAAATGGGCAGGGCGTTGTATAATGGGAGATTCTCCCCTACGTCCATGACCGAAATCATCGCCCACAGAGGGGCCAGGAGTCTGGCCCCGGAAAACACCCTGGCTGCCGCGAAAACAGCCTGGCAATCAGGTGCCCACCGCTGGGAAACCGACATCCAGGTCACCCGGGACGGGCATCCGGTCCTGTTCCATGATGCCGGTCTTCTGCGGTGCACTAATGCAAAAACCCGGTTTGCACACCTGCGCTCAGATGACAGCAAAAAATTTTTGCTGTCACAATTTACCCTGGCACAACTCAAAGAGCTGGATGCCGGGTCCTGGTTTGCAAAAATGGATCCGTTTTCCACCATTCAAAAGGGATATGTCACACAACAAGCCCTTGCCGGCTTTATGGCAGAAAAAATCCCCACCCTGGAAGAGGGGCTTTTGCTCACAAAATCGCTGGACTGGAAGATCAACCTGGAACTCAAGGATCATGGCACGGATCCGGTTTCTTTTCATACCGTTGACACCACACTGGCGGCTGTTGATGCCGTGGAAATACGTGCCGGACAGGTGGTGATTTCGTCCTTCAACCATGAATGGCTGGACCGGGTAAGGCATTTGCGGCCCGATATCCATGTCCAGGCCCTGGTGGGGGAATCTGCCGATAATATGGAACATTTCACGGCCGGCCGATTCTCAGCATACAACATCAATGCCGATCTTGTGAACCTCTTTTTTGTGCAAAATCTTGTAACCCGGGGATTTGAAGTCAACCTTTTCACGGTCAATGATCTTGAAGCCGCTTCCAGGTTCATCCAGGCCGGTGCCAAAGGGATCATCACTGATTTTCCCCAGATTTTAACAAAGCGTTGTTTGTATTGATATTGCACGGCGATTGTTATTTATCGAAATTTTTGGTATCACTGGAGCTTATTGTAAACCCTGTAATATAAGGAATAGTGGAATGACATTGAAAAAAAATCTATGCGCAATAGTCCTGGCAGCAGCCATTATTGCATTGCCGGCAATGGTATGTGCGGATGATAACAAAGCGGAACCCGCACTGCATAAAGCCGATGTGGATGACAGGATCAGTTATGCTATCGGATATGATCTCACCAACCGGTTGAAAGATAGTTTTACCATCAATCCGGACCTGTTTTTAAAGGGAATGACGGACAGTCTGGCAGGTGAAACCTCCATGACACCGGAAAAAATGCAGGAAACCCTGGCGGAATTCCAGGCCATGGCCCAGCAGAAGCAGATGGAAGCCCAGGGCAAAAAAGCGGCGGCAAACAAAGCGGACGGTGAAGCCTTTCTGGATGAAAACAAAACCAAAGAAGGGGTGACAACCCTGGCCTCAGGCCTCCAGTACAAGGTGATCACACCGGGGACAGGGCAATCTCCGGATCTCAATGACAAGGTGAAATGCCATTACCGGGGATCGTTGATCAACGGCAGGGAATTTGATTCCTCCTATCAGCGCAATGAGCCGGCGGTTTTTCCGGTCAACGGCGTTATCAAGGGCTGGACAGAAGCGCTGCAACTCATGAAAGTGGGAGCCAAATGGATGCTGTATGTCCCTGCTGATCTGGCGTATGGGGACCAGGGTGCCGGCAACGTGATCGAACCGGGATCCACCCTGATATTTGAGGTGGAACTGCTGGAAATCCAGAAGATCTGATGCAGGTGCAATAAAGAAGAGATCTAATGACCATTTAACAGCATGAAACAGACACAGACTTTGTTGATCGGTGCGGTGCTGCTGGCCCTGTTTCTGGGGGCCCTGGATGCGTTGATCATGTCGGCGGCCATGCCCACCATTATCGCCGAGCTGTCCGGGCTTCACCTTTATGCCTGGGTATATTCCGCCTATTTTATGGCCCGGGCCATATCGCTGCCCGTGTTCGGCAAGCTGTCGGACCTGTTTGCTGTCAAAAAGCTGCTTGTCGTCAGTGTAACTTTGTTCATCCTGGCTTCCATGGCAGCAGGAGCAGCCCCGTCCATGGGATTTCTGGTGGCAGCCCGGGTATTCCAGGGCATCGGGTCCGGCGGGATTTTCGCCCTGGTCTATGTGGTACTCACCGAAGCCGCCCCAAGGGACCAGCGGGCCAAAACATTGTCTCTGGCCTCTTCCATCTGGGGAATCTCCTCGGTCATAGGGCCCACCCTGGGGGGATTCATCGTCAGCTTTTTTTCCTGGCGCTGGATTTTCTTCATCAATTTGCCCCTGGGGCTTTTATCTTTGGCCGGTATTTTTTTCTTTTTACGGGAATTTCGGGAAAAAAAGACAGATGTCTCTTTGGACTGGGCCGGACTGGTATCCCTTACCGGTTTTCTGCTTGCTGTTTTAACGCTTGTCATGACCGCTGGCCGGACCATTGCCTGGATCTCTCTGCCGGCTTTGTTACTGGCCATGGCAGCCCTGGTATGCGGGGCCTGGTTTGTCAGATCCGAGCTTGGGGCCGCAGATCCCATCCTGGATCTGCGGTTTTTCAGGCGCAGAGGGTTTGCCGTGGGCAACCTGGCGGGATTCTGTGCCAGTTTTTCCATGTTCGCCCTGTTCGGATATGCACCGCTGTTTCTCCAGGGAGCCTTGGGCCAGACCCCGCTCCAGGTGGGTATGGCCATGCTGTCCCTGAGCCTGGGCTGGTCTTTGGGATCATTGCTCCTGGGGCGGGTCATGCACTACACCACCCAGAAAACCGCAGCCCTGGCCGGGGCATTGCTTTTGGCCGCCGGTACCGGTATGACCCTGGGGTTTTCCACCACCACCACCATGCTGCACAGCTTTCTGGTGTTTCAGGTGGTGGGGTTCGGCATGGGGTTTGTGACATTGTCTACCCTGCTGATCGTACAGGACAGCCTTGGATCAAGGGATCTGGGGGTTGCCACCTCTTCCCACCAGTTTGCCAGGACCCTGGGGGGTACTCTGGGAGTGGGAGTCTGTGGTGGCCTGGTCACTTCCCGGCTGCTGAACCGGCTGGAAACTGTGGAGGTGTCTTTGCCCCAAGACCTGATGATCCAGCTCAAAGAGAGCATGGAAAACCTGTTCCGCCCGGAATTTCAGGCCCTGATACCGGATGCGGCCCGGGCCACCCTGAAAACAGCGGTGGCCCAGGGAGTGTGGACGACTTTTGTGCTGGTATTTATGGTATCGATTATCTGCTTTGTGCTGGTATGTTTTTTGCCCGGTCAGGAGGGGGGATAAACCATCTTTCCGGTCATGGAAAGGTCATATCCGCGTTTTTCCAGCAGCAGGTCGTTACTGCCGGCAATGAGAACCAGACCGTGGTAGGGGGGCAGCTGGGCGGCCCGGGGATAGTTTTCCGTGCCCGCCTCCACCCACTGGCGCACAAGGTTGATGGGAAACAGCCATTTTCCGGGCCGGTTCAGGTCCGGGTTGTCAAAAAAGCCCGAATCCAGTACTTTCATTGATGATCATCATATAAGGGGGTTTTTTTTTGTAAAGGTTCTTGTAATGGAAAAGAACTGCACGGTGACAGTTTAAACCCTGTCGGCTTCCGGCCTGTTGTTCCTTTGAAAATTCAGAGGAATTGACAAACATTCGTACGGGTGATATCCGAAGAATTACAGGAGAAAGTGATATGACGACATTGCAGGAAGAGATCATTGCGGAAGTGACAAACGGTTTATATGGGTTGAATGAAGTTCCCGGTGTTCGCATGGTGGCCATATCATTGGGATATACATTTGTGGAGTTGGACAACGGTATTATGGGGGTGTGCTTCACCCCCCGGTCGGACAGCGGATCCTGTGCCCATTATCCGGGTGCCGGCACCTTGTCGGAAAAACAGGTTCAGGAGCTGTGTCCACTGATGAAGTCCGGTCAGCCCCTGGAAAGGAGTGTGGGTGTGGCGACGGTCAATGCCCTTTCCCATACCATTATGACACAGCACCCGGAACAGTTCCGGTTTTCAACAGTTGATTTTCTGGAAATGCTGCCCTTCAGTGCCCATGAATCCAACAAAGTGGGGATGGTGGGCCACATCGGTCCGTTCATGCCTTTTCTGAAAAAAAAGGCGGATTCGTTGGTGGTGGTGGATGACAACCCTGGGCTGGAAATTGGGATCATGGGGGCGGGGCATACCGTCAGCAGGGATGTCCGGGACCTGAAAGATGCCGACATTGTGATTATCACCGGGTCTTCTGCAGCTGTGGGCGGGTTTGATGCGGCCCTGGATGCCGCAGAATCCGCCCGGTTCATCGGCGTGGTGGGCCCGTCCGCGGGATGGCTCCCCCAGCCTGCCTTCAGACGGGGGGTCCATGCGGTAGCCGCCACAAAAATCACGGACCTTGCCGGGGCCCGCCGCACCATTCTGGAAGGCGGCGGCACCCCGCAGTTCATTAAGTTTGGCCGGAAATATACCCTGATTCCCCGTTGATGCCAATTTTTTCAAGGACCACGGCACAGGATTGTCCGGATCACGCCGGCATGGGTGACAATTAACAAGGTGCCGAAGTTGACATCGCAGGCCGGGGAGGTTTTTGATTCTGGGCTCTGCCTCCCGGGATCTGATCAGGCAGTCCACCGAATCCCTGGCCGGCCGGATCGCTTATCTGGACCTGACCCCGTTTCTGATCGATGAAGTGGCAGGGTCCGTCACCTGGTATGATCTGTGGCTCAGGGGTGGATTCCCCGAGAGCTCGCTGGCCCGGGATGATGCGGACAGTTTTGACTGGCGCCTGGATTTTATTAAGACATTCATGGAAAGAGACATTCCCGGGCTGGGATTCAATATCCCTGTTCCGGTGATGGAGCGGCTGTGGATGCTGCTCGCACACTATCATGGCCAAACGGTCAACTATCATAAACTGGCGGCGGCAGCGGACATTTCCATTCCGACGCTGAAAAAATATCTGGCTGTCCTGGAGCAGACATACATGCTCCGTGTACTGCCGCCCGCAGAACCCAATCTGAAAAAGCGGTTGATCAAATCCCCGAAAATTTACCTGAGAGACAGCGGGATACTTCATGCCCTTTTGGACATTGAGACCTATGACAACCTTCTGGGCAACCCCATTGCCGGCGCGTCCTGGGAGGGATTTGTGATGGAAAATATCATCGCCTGTCACCGCCGGTGGAACCCTTTTTTCATGCGGACCGCCAACGGGGCTGAAATGGATCTGATTTTGGAACGTGCCGGCAGGCGCCATGTGTTCGAGTGCAAGCTGTCCAAAGCCCCGAAACCGTCGCGTGGATTTTATGAACTGGTAAACGCGCTTCAGCCGGAATCGGCATGGGTCATCGCACCTGTGGACGAGCCCTATGAGATCAAAAAAGGGGTGACGGTCTGTCCGTTGACCATGATCATGCCCTTAATGCGCGAAAGCCCTCGGCCGTGACTAATGGTAAATTTGTCTGAAAATGCTTTCAGACGCTTCGGTGATCTCCTGCCGCAGGCGCTTAAATTTGTCAATCATTTCCAGGGCCTCAAGGGTCAGGTCGGAATGCCCTCCTTCAGCCCCGCCTTTGTGTCGTTCCAGCAGCGGTTTGCCCAGCCGTTTTTCCATTTTCCGCAACCGGCCCCACATGGACCGGTACCCCATTTTCAGTGCTTTGGCCGCCGCATTGATGGACCCTTATGACCACTTTATGGCCAGAACTGCGTCTGAAGAGATGCTGTTTCACACCATTCAGGTAGACGACGATACCTTGCGGTTTACCGCCTTTGATATGATGAAACAGCAGGTGGATGCAGTTGTGATACAAAAAAACATCCCATGAACCAGACCCATTGCTTCCGTTTTTTCTGATACAGGTCCTGGAATGTCTGATCGTTGCTTCCCGGACCTGGGCTGTTTTTATTTTTCAATCTGTTTTTATACATATTTCATGTCTTGATCCGGTATGGCATACATTGTGCCTATGTGAACAGCCTTTACTTTTAATGGAGACTTGCACACACCCATGGCAAAAATAGATACTGCACAAACCATCCGCCGGATCAAAGAAGAGTACGCAGATGCCTATGACACCATGGCCTGGCTGACCCCGGAGTCGGCGGACGCGGCATCCCGGGTTCGGGAAAACCTGATAACCCAGATTTTGGAACATCAGGGCAAAGGCCCGGAATGGCGGTTTGCCCAAACCAAGCTGTTTTCCCACGGCATGTCTCCGGGGTGCAGCTTCTGCGGGAACGGAGACTGGTCCTGCCTGTTCATCAACGGCATCTGCAATGCCCGCTGCTTTTACTGTCCCTCCATCCAGAACCGGAAGGGGCTGCCCATGACCAGCTCACTGGAGTTCAAAACCCCTGGTGATTACGTGGATTATGTCCGGGCTTTCGGTATCCGGGCGGTGAGTTTCAGCGGGGGCGAGCCCCTCATGACCTTTGACCGGGTGGTGCAGTATCTCAAAGCCCTGCGGGCAAAAATCACAGACCCCCTGTATATCTGGATGTACACCAACGGCCTTCTGGTGACCGAAGACAAATTGAAAATTCTGGCAGATAACGGCCTGGATGAAATCCGGTTTGACATCAGTGCGGACCATTACCGCCTGGATGCCCTGAAAAAAGCAAAGGGCATCATTCCCTGTGTCACCGTGGAGATCCCTGCCATCCCGGAAGATCTGGATAATACCCGGCAGGTGATCAAACAGCTGTATGACGAGGGGGTCGATTTTCTGAATCTCCACCAGCTGCGGTGCACGCGGTTTAATCTGCCCCGGCTGATCAAACGAGGCTATACCTTTGTGCACGGCCCAAAGGCCACGGTCCTGGAAACCGAGATCACCGCCCTGGAATTGATGCGGTATGCTCTGGAAAACCACATCGCTCTGCCCATCAATTACTGCTCTTTTGCCTTTCGCCACCAGTTTCAGCGCGCCGGGGCATTTACCCGCAATGCCCTGCTGATCAAATCTTCCTATCAGGATATCACCGCCACCGGACATATCCGGACCATGGGTATCACCGGGGAGAAACCGGCCATTATGGCGGTCCATCAACATCTTTTGTCACAAGCAAAAGACACAGCACTATGGCAGCTGGCCAAAACCGGTGACCAGCTGTTTTTCTCCGCCGTCCTCTGGCCCTGCATCGATTTTTCCGGTCTCACTCTGACGGTTGCCTACACCGCCACCACCTTGAAATCATCCGTGTCTTTCAGACATTCGTTCCGGGAAATCTGCCTGAACCGCAAAAAAAAGGTGGTGATTGAAAAATATCCGGCCCATCCGGGAATTCGGCTGCAAGGAGACCGGATACAGGAATTTGCCCGCCGGTTTATTCACCCGCAGGCAGGCAGTCCCGCAGATACGGTGGGTGAAGACCCTACTGATGACCTGTTTGCTGAAATCAAGGGATTTGAGCGGGTAAAATCTGGTCTGGCCCCCTATTTCTGAGAGAGGGCACCTTGTCGGAAAAACAGGTTCAGGGGGGGGGGAATGCCCGCCCGCTGGGTTGCGTTTGGGGCTGATGTTTATTCCCCCATGCACATGGTGCCAAAAAATTACAGCCAAATCAAATTGATACCCCCCCCAATGCCTGCAGGTCAGAACAGGCGCCAATGCCGGATATGTTTGGGGGCATGGGCAAAAATGGACGCCAGTATAAAGGCGGCCAGTATCGCCAGTCCTCCCGGAAGCCATCCGTGAATGGCCATTCCAATGAGCATCAGCTTGACAATAGTGGTCAGGCCGGCCGGTTCCCGCAGCAGTTGACGGTGGCGCAGCATTTCGGCTGCCATGAGCACAATGCCCGAGGCAACGGCCAGTACCAGGTACAGCAAGGGCAGGTCCGGCCGGCCGGGCAGCAGAAAGACCGCCAGAAACACAGCCGCTCCGACCTGATGGGCCGCCCGGATGAAGATGGAAACAATGAGAATCCAATACGGGCGGTCAGCGGTTCGTCCCTGCCTGGTGTCCCGGATATGATCGGTTGGTTTTTTGTCTGTCATTGCATATTCATCAATTTTTTGCCCATGGCCAGCCGCTCCAGGACCTTGTCATCTTCCAGGTCTGAAACAATCACTTCCAGCATGGCGGATCTGGACAATGGCCAGGGGCCGGTTGATTTTACCGTTTTCCTGAACCGGCAGGCGCATGCACCCGAATCCCAGAATGGGCAATCTGCCAGCCTTGTCAGTATGGTCAGTATGGACACCTTGACATGGTTGTCAATTGTTTCCTTGAAATGATCCGTTATCTGCAGGATGCGCTTTTTGGTCATACACGGGCTGGCGATTAAAATGTGTTCATTTGCGGTGTCGATATCATTCAGATAAACCGGGAAAAGTTTGGTTTGTTAAAAATAATTTCCGTATTGGTAGCACAAGTAATGGAAGAAAACAAGTATGGCCCTGTGCGGTTTTGTTGTATTCATGCTAAAAAGCAAGGACATTTCATGACATATATGATAAATTTTATATTATCATTGTTATGATGGTAGTTTATCCTCCACCGGAGCCTGATCCTGATATTGGAAGAAAGGGGATAACCGTCAACCAATGGGTCTAAATTCAACCAGCCAAAGGAGGTTTATCATGGAATCATATAATCCTGAAAATGCGCTGCTCCAGGCACGCAGAGAATTTGGCGAACATGGGGGTGTTGCCCCATCCATCTCAAGGTCTGCCACATTTACGGTCATGCATCCCGGGACCATGCCGGAAATTTTTAGCGGACGCAAAGGGCCGGAGCAGGGCGGGTGCTTTCTTTACAGCCGCCATTTTAATCCCACCGTTGATGTATTGTCCCGGTATCTGGCCGCCATGGAGGGGACTGAAGCGGGCATCTGTACGGCCAGCGGCATGTCGGCTATTTCCTGTGCCATCATGCAGCTGTGTAAAAGCGGGGACCATATCGTGGCCAGTGAATGCATCTATGGCGGATCTCATGCGCTTTTGAAATCTCTTCTGCCTCAGATGAGCATTAAAACCACTTTTGTGGACATTACCGATCTTGAAGCGGTCAAAGCAGCCATCACCCCGGATACAAAGGTGATCTACACCGAAACCATGGGCAACCCCACACTCAGGATCGCAGACATTCCCGCCCTTTCCGGGATTGCGCATGAAAAGAACATCAAGCTGGTGGTGGATAATACCTTTTCACCCTTGATTTTCACTCCAAAGGTCCTGGGCGCAGATGTGGTGGTCTATTCCCTGACCAAGTACATCAATGGTGCCAGCGATCTGATTGCCGGTGCCGTTTGCGGAGACAAATCCTTTATCCTGGATTTAATGGATCTTCACACCGGCAGGGTCATGTTACTGGGACCCACCATGGACCCCCGGGTGGCTTTTGATGTGGTCCAGAGAATTCCCCATTTGCCCATCCGGATGAGAGAGCACAGCCGGAGAGGGGCGGCTATGGCTAAAATGCTCAAGGAAATGAATGTCAAGGTGACCTATCCCGGTCTCCCGAGTCATCCGCAGCATGAACTGGCCGGAAAATTAGGCAATGATGGGTACGGATTTGGTGGAATCCTCGCCCTTGACTGCGGAACCCGAAAAAAGGCTGAAGAGCTAATGGACGTACTTCAGAATGAAGAGTCCTTTGGTATGATCGCCGTTTCCCTGGGTTATTTTGATACGTTGATTTCCTGTTCAGGTTCATCTACTTCATCCGAGATTGATATCGAAGAACAGCAAAAAATGGGATTATCACCTGGCTTGCTGCGCATTGCTTTGGGGTTTACAGGTGATCTGGATTTTCGTCTGGCCCAGATGAAACGGGCGGTAAAAAAGGTTTTGAGTACATAGTAATTCCAGTGCTTCATCCGTAATTTCTGCTGTGTTCCGCCCATGTCAGGGTGATAGTACGTTGTCCGTTCAGGTGTCAAGAAAGAACTTGAAATCACAGAAGGGCACCCCCTTTTGCCCAGCTGGAAATCACTTCCGCCAGGTCCGTCAGGGTATTGCTGCCTTTTTCTTCGGCACATGCCCGGCCACAGGTTTGTAAAAGGAGCGGCCGACCGCACGCAGATTGCCTGGATCAAGTCCTGATTTATACTGGAGGTAGCGGACTACCGAAGCGGCACGATGCGCGGAAAGCTCCCAGTTGGTGGTATATTTATCCCGGAAATGGTTTCCAGCCGATCCTGGTAGATCTGTATCTGTTCGTTCAGTGCTGTAATCTGATTTTCTACCCTCTCTTTTTGTGCATTCAGGCTATTGTTCCGGGATTCCAGGGCGGTGATTTTTCCTGCATCTCTTCTTGTTGCTGTTGCAGTTCCCGGACCCGGTTGTCACTGGTCTGCCGGCTGGGCAGCACCCCAAATGTCACAAATGCCTTTCTGCCCGGCAGAGGCCGCGATGGCCTTAAGGATGCAGGGCAACCAGTAGTTCCCGGACAGTTCTCAGCAGGTCGTTCATCAGGAAAGGCTTGTTAAGGATCTTTTTAATTCCGATGGAAGATGCTTTTTCTTCAGACATGGTTTCACTGAACCCGGTGCACAGTAACACCGGAATTTCAGGATTGATTTCCATGATTGCCATGGCCAGTTTATCCCCGGTCATCCTGGGCATTGTCATATCGGTAATAACCAGATCATAGCCTTTGGGGCTGCGTTCAAATTCTGCCAGAGCCTTTTGTCCGTTTTCAAAAACAGACACCTGATAGCCGCAGGTATGTAAAAATGCTTTGGCAAGATCTCTGATGGCTTCTTCATCATCAACAACCATGATGCGCTCATTTCCTTCCAGGCTTTCACCCTTATAGGAAGGCAGTGGTATATTTTCAGGTTCTTTTTCAAGCACAGGGAAATACACAAAAAAGCGCGATCCCTTCCCGAATGCGCTCTTGACGGCAACAAACCCGTCATGTTCTTTTACAATGGCCTTGACAAGTGCCAGGCCCAGACCGGTTCCCTCACCAACTTGTTTGGTTGTAAAATAGGGGTCAAAAATCTTTTCCATGATCGTACTGTCCATGCCGGACCCGGTATCGGTAACCTCCAGTTCAAGATATTTGCCAGAAGGAATCATTTCTGTGTTTATCTTCTGTGGTTGTTTTATGACTTTATCGATCAGAGAAATGAATATACTGCCCTGATTGTCCCCAATGGCATGACAGGCATTGGTACAGAGATTTATGATCAGTTGATGGATTTTAATCTGATCCGCTAAAACATATGATGTTGAATGTATTTTCTTTTTTATTTCTATGGATGACGGTATGGAAGATCTCAGCAGTTTCAGCGCTTCTTTGACCGCCATTGCAATCTGGAGCGGATGTTTCTGATACACCTCCTTCCTGCTGAAGGTCAATATCTGCTTTACAAGCTCTGCAGCTCTTTTTGACCCTTTTTCTATTTGAATAAGATGCGCTTTTGCCTTTTCAGGATTCTCAATATCCCTCTGGGCCAATTCAGAATACCCCAGTATTCCGGCAAGAATATTATTAAAGTCATGGGCGATTCCTCCGGCTAATGTTCCTATGGCCTCCATTTTCTGGGCCTGCTGGAGCCGAATTTCAAGATCGAGCCGTTCCTGTTCCATTGCCCTGAATTTCGTCATGTCCTGGATGACAGCGAGCAGATACTGTCTGCTGTTTATCTCCAGCGTACTGGCAGAAACCAGACCGTTAATAATCTGCCCGTCTTTGTCTTTGAAATCAGCCTGCAGGTTTTCCACAAGGCCTTCTTTTGCCAGCCTTGAAATTAAGTGATGCCTGTCTTTTACATTACGCCAGATACTGAACTCCATTGAGGACGTGCCGATCACTTCATCATAAACATATCCCATCTGTTTTGTGAACGCATCATTGACATCAATATAGGTCCCATCCTCAATTGCTGATATCGTCACCACATGGGGACTGGTTTTAAAGGATATCCTGAATTTTTCTTCACTTTTGCGCAGTTCATCTTCAGTACGCTTCCGGTCGATGGCAACCGCTATCTGGGCCGAAATCGAGGTTAATATGTCCAGATCCTTTTCCGTGTATAATTCCGGATCTGTATAGCTTTGAACCGCGACCACACCGATAATTTCATCCCTGACGATCAGGGGCACCCCCATCCAGATCAGCGGCAGCGTCCCCAGGACACTGTTTTTATCCGCCAGTTCCTGGAGCTTCTCCTTTTTTAACAACACAGGTATGCCATTTGAGACAACAAATCCGGTTAAAGAATCTTTCGGATCAACATAAGTCAAAGTGGAAAAATCATCATCAACCGAATCAACATGATAAGGGGAATAAATGTTACGCTCTTTTTCATTGACAATGGCAATAAAAAAGTTGGTAACGTCTATAATCTTTCCCAGCAATCCATGAATCTGCTTATACAGATCATCTAAATTCTTGGTGGTGTTTACTGAATTTGAAATTGCAAATAGCGCTGAATTGATATCCTGGGACCGTTTTATCTTTGTAACGTCTTCAACAAATGTCTGTACCTCAACCAGGGTTTTTTCTCCCTGATGTTCTTCATAAATTGATTCAGAAATGATTTCAACCCACAAAATCTCATTTTTTGCAGTAACAATGCGTGTTTGATAGGGTTCCTGTTTTTCTTTTCCTTGCAGCCGCCTTTTTAATTTTGCAAGCACTTTTGGCAGATCTTCCGGGTAGACGATGGGATGAAATGATTTGCCGATCCAGTCTTCCGCCCTATACCCGGTGATCTCTTCCAGGCGCTTGTTGATAAAGGTAAATTCACCATTTGAATTGATACTGTATATACCAATCGGGGCATTGTTGATGAATCTTTTATGAAACAACCCATTTTTTTTGAGTTTTGCGGTTCGATTTTTCACAATATGTTCAATTTCAGCATTTTTTTCTTTAACGCTTTTTCTGTGATAATCTGGCGTTCAATCTGTAATGATTGGACATAATATTATGTGTTTATCCTATTGATGTGAAAAATTCAATTTCATTTACAGCCTTTTTCCACAAGAAGAAGGCACGTTTTACCTGGATTATAGGTGTTTTTTCCAATTTTAGGAATCCTGTCCCCATACTGGTAGACAGCCATCTGTTTTTTCTTTCCAGTGTCTGTTATTTCTCTCTGAATATCGATTATATCTGTTGAAACCGGGAATGTCTTTCTCTTTTTTACACATGGGTTGCCAGTTGTAATGCATTACATGGCATGATACCGTTAAGTTTTTGAAGATAATATGGTCCAAACCAATGGAAAACCGGACAGCCAGCTTGATGTGGCGGCACTGCGGCAGCGTTTTTGACTACCGATATGAAACATTAACACGCTTATTCCCGGAGATGTCCGGTTGAGAAAGGCAGACACTATACATGGCTGAAGACAGAATTCTGCGCTTGATATTGGGAGACCAGCTGAACAGTCATCACAGCTGGTTCCGACATATCAACCCGAAAGTTATCTACCTGCTCATGGAAATCCGTCAGGAAACGGATTATGTCAGGCACCACATTCAGAAAGTCGTCGGTTTTTTTGCTGCCATGCGGTCTTTTGCCGCATGGCTTTCAGAAT
>JAIVHE010000210.1:1140-5085 GCA_020201255.1 Desulfobacteraceae bacterium | reverse complement strand
CAGCCGGCATACAAGGAAAAATTTCAAACCCTTTTTCAGGATATCTGCCACCTGGCAGATCAACAAAGGTGTGCCCCATGAAGGAACTGGTAATATTGAGCGGAAAAGGCGGCACCGGCAAAACAAGCCTGACTGCCGCATTTGCAGGACTGGCACCCTCTCTTATGCTCTGTGATGCAGATGTGGATGCAGCAGACCTGCATTTGATCATGGCCCCCGATATCCGTCAGACCCATGATTTTGTGGGGGGAAACGAGGCGGTCATCAATCAAGACCTGTGCACTGCCTGCGGTACCTGCAAAGAATTGTGCCGGTTTGAGGCGGTGATTGAAAATGATGCCGGTTTTTTTGTGGATGCCATCGCCTGTGAGGGCTGTGGTGTGTGTGTGGACTTGTGTCCGGAAAACGCCATTGAATTTCCCCAAAAAACCTGCGGCCAGTGGTTTGTTTCCCACACCCGGTTCGGTCCCATGATCCATGCCCGTCTGGGCATTGCAGAAGAAAACTCCGGTCGACTGGTGGCCCTGGTTCGGGAAGAAGCCAGAAGACGAGCCAGAGAACAGCACATTGATATAATCCTCACGGACGGTCCGCCCGGCATCGGGTGCCCGGTGATCGCCAGTATGGGCCAGGCCAGTGCGGTTCTCATCGTGGCGGAACCCACGGTATCCGGTATCCATGATATGAAACGAGTGGCTGAGCTGGCCGCCCATTTCAACATTCCGGCCATGGTGTGCATCAACATGGCCAGCCAGGCTGTCAGAGATATCTGGCGTGCTGTGATGGACCATCCTGCAATGAAACTGGAACGATTAATGTAACGTAAAAATAATAACAACCATGCCCTGACGGGCACAACAATGAATGAAAGCTGTTAGCATTTAGCTGTTAGCTGTAAGCGTTTAGCTGTTAGCTGATGACTGAGTACTGACGGCTGATGGCTGACGGCTTTCAAATAAAGGAGATAGTATGAAAAACGGTAGAATCGCCATTCCCTCCAACGGCCAGGGGGGACTCAATGGTACCAGAGCCGGACATTTCGGCCATTGTGATGTATTCACTTTTGTGGACGTTACAGACGGTAAAATTGCGGGTGTCACCACCCTTGCCAACCAGGAGCATGCCCAGGGTGGATGCATGGTTCCTGTGAACCTGCTGGCAGAACACCATGTCAACGCCCTTATTGTGGGCGGTATCGGCATGCGGCCCCTCATGGGTTTCCGCCAGGTGGGTATTGATGTATACCACGATGACCAGCGCCCGGATATCGAACCTGTGGTCATGGACCTCATCGCCGGAAAACTGTCTGAAATCTCCAATGACCAGGTCTGCGGCGGTGGCGGCGGTCAATAAATCCGATACACACACAAAGGAACTACCCCATGAAAATTGCCATAACATCCACCGGCCGGGATTTGTCTGCAGAAGTTGATCCGCGTTTTGGCCGTGCAGCCTATATCCTGGTGGTGGATACCGATACCCTGGATTTTGAGATCATTGATAATGCCGAAAACAAAAACTCGCTTTTAGCTGTTAGCTTTTAGCTGTTAGCTTTTAGCTGTTAGCTTTTAGCTGTTAGCTTTTAGCTGAATACTGATGGCTGATGGCTGTCGGCTGTCGATAGAATAGATCAGAGATAATTGACAGATCTCAATAAGCCAAGACCCCGATCTGCTGGCGCCTGGCGCTGGTGGCACCTTACCCTCCTGCATTACCCCTTAATACCCCAAGGTGCCATCATCGCCGGGCGTCAGCCATCCAAGGTCCTTTGAATTTGACTTTGACTTTCTTTTTGTGTTATATGTCAGGTTAATAACCAAACCTTCTAAGGAACTCGCCAGAGTTCCTTTCAGGGCAAATTCATTTTTACATAATTATATGATACATTCAGTAAGTTATGACTAATATCGGATAGCCTTACATTGATTAGATTTTTTTAAAACCACGAAGGTCACGAAGAACACGAAGGAAGGGATCCTTCGTGTTCTTCGTGACCTTCGTGGTACAATAATTTGACGGCCTGAGGGCCTGAAATGGATGGATTGACGCTTAGAATGAATTCACCGTGGAGTTACTTTGAAGAAGTTTGGTGCCGGGTATTGTCCCGGGGGGTGCGCTTTTGAAAACAATAACCTATCAATATTTTACCATCAGGAATACAATATGAATTTGACCGATATCTGCCCGTTAGAAACATGGGAAAACCTGGAAAAAGAACTGTTTGAAAAATACCATTTCCAGGGATCTGTTTTCACCCCCGAAGGGGTGCGCATCTCCAGTGTGAAAAATTTTTCCAACCAGCTATGCCCTGCCATCAAAGCCCATGAAAAAGGCCAGACATATATTTGTTCTGCAGCCCACATGAGCATGACAGCCATGGCCAAAAATTCCGGTGAACCTGAAGTGGAAGAATGTGATGCAGGTTTAATCAAGGTGGTGGTTCCCATTTTCCACAAAGATGAATTCGTCGGTGTGGCAGGCGGATGCGGACTGCTGGCCCACGATGATGAAGTGGACACCTTTGCGGTTTCAAAAATCGCCGACATGGATGAGGACCAGATCAAAGATCTGGCCGGCAGTGTTCCCCGGGTATCTGATGAGACCATTGCCGCAGTGACGCAGTTTATCCAGGACCGGATCAGACGGATACTGGCATCCTGCGATCAGTGACAACAACCCCTTTCACAAAACGTGTCAAGCGGCGGATCACCGCCAGGATGCATGATTTTTTTGCGGTGTGCCCTCCCGGCCTCAGGGCGGGATGCCTGCGGGAACTGAAGGCTCTGGACATCCCTGTTCAAGATATCCAACTGCTGCCCGGCGGCGTGGCCTTTTCCTGCAGGCTGAACCATGCCTGCCTGGCCAATCTTTGGCTGCGCAGCCCTGCCCGGATCCTCATGCGCATTGCCCGGTTCCAGGCAGACCGGTTTCATATCCTGGAAAAAAAACTGACGGCCATTGACTGGGAACTGTTTTTACCGGCAGGCACGCAACCCGCCATTCAGGTCACCACCCACACCTCCCGGCTCTATCATTCCGATGCGGTGGCTGAGCGGTGCCGACCCATTATTCAGGCGGCCCTGGGCACCACCAGTGCGCAAAATCAACGCTCCCCTTTGCAGATGATCCCCCAGACCGTGATGGTCCGGGCGGAAAACGACAGATTTGACATTTCACTGGACATGTCCGGCATCCCTTTGTTCAAGCGCGGCATCAAACAGCAGATAACACAGGCGCCTCTGCGGGAAAACCTGGCTTTTGCCATCCTGGATGCCGCAGGATTCACCCCGGAAGACCCGCTGATCGATCCCATGTGCGGGGCCGGCACCTTTGCCATTGAAGGGGCCATGATCCAGGCACACATCCCGCCCGGATTCTTTCGCGGTTTTGCCTTTGAAACATGGCCCGGATTCAGTCCGGCTGCATTTGCCCACGCAAAGTCTCTGGCAGCAAAACATTTTTTCCCTGCAGGTCCTGTCTTTGCCTCAGATACAGACCCGGGCGCTGTGGAGGCCCTTACCGCCAATCTGGCAAGGCATCCCTTTCTGGCACCCGTACAGGCATCCCGGCAAAATTTTTTTGATATGCTTCCGGATCAAATGATACATAAAAAGGGAGTGGTGGTTTTGAACCCGCCCTATGGCAGACGCCTTGAACCGGATCAGAACACAAAAAACCTGTACCGACAGATCAGCCGAAAACTTGCAGCTGATTTCAAGGGATGGCGGGTGGGACTGGTGTTTCCCAAAAAGCATATGGCTGACCTCAATCATCCGGGCCTGGCCGGTTTTGGCTTTTTCCACGGCGGGCTGGACCTTGCCGCCGGCATCGGCACGATCTAAACACTGGCATTTTCGAAAAAACTGTGGTTTACTGGCACCCATGAAAATACCCATTGCCGCATTGCTGTTCAGCCTGATCTTGCCCATCTCATCCCTGGCTGCC
>JAIVHE010000210.1:0-1003 GCA_020201255.1 Desulfobacteraceae bacterium | reverse complement strand
CACTTTGCCATCAACTGCGCCTCCAGAAGCTGCCCGCCCCTGCGCAATGAGCCCTATGACGGCACCATGCTGGAAACCCAGCTGGAGGAACAGACCCGGCAGTTCATAAACCATCCGAAAAACACGTTTGTAAAAGAGGACACCCTGTTTGTCAGCCCGATTTTCAAATGGTTTGAAGATGATTTTTCCGGCAGCCCTTTACAATTTATCCGGCAGTATGCCCATGGCCGGCTCAAACAGGATCTGGACCAGGCCAAAGGCGAGATTCGCCTCCAATTTCTGGATTATGACTGGACATTGAACCGGTAGTGGGGTCAGGCTTGCGTTATTGTCGTTATTGATTGCCGATATAAAAAATTTGTAGTTTTTGTTCCAATAACGACAATAACGCAAGCCTGACCCCATTTTACCAAGTCATGCATAGGAATCAAATGCTGCAGCAATGCTGCTCTTTCCCACCACCCTGACGGCTGCCTCTCCTTGAACCGGGCACACATTTTCACAGATGCCGCACCCGATGCACAGGTCCTGACGGACATAGGGCTGTTTTAGTTCTATCACCCGGTCCTGGTCATCCATAGCCTGTATGATGTCGAACTTAATGGCCTTGTCATGCACCGGGCAGTGTTCTTCGCACACGATACAGGGTTTTTTGTCTGCAAAGGGGATACAGCGGTTTTTATCAAAATAGGCCATGCCCAGAACAAAGGTGTGCTTTTGGGCCGGACTCAGGGGCGCCAAAGCCCGGGTGGGGCATACCTGGGTGCACAGGGTGCAGTTGAATTCACAATATCCCAGGCGGGGAACCAGAACCGGGGTGAACATGGGGGCAAGGCCCCGTTCCAGGAACAGGGGCTGGAGTGCATTGTTGATGCACACCTTCATGCATTCACCGCACCGCACGCAGGCAGCCAGAAAATCGGTTTCTTCCAGCGCACCGGGCGGCCGGATCAGGCCGTGGTAAGGCATTTTTGACAGGGCATCCGTGCGGGTGAGAACGGGC
>JAIVHE010000209.1 GCA_020201255.1 Desulfobacteraceae bacterium | reverse complement strand
AGAGCCGGGCGCTTGCCTGACCGGGTTTCAATCGAGTGCCGGGTACAGCGACGACATCAACCGGACAATGACTGATCAGTACGGCCCCCTGCTGGATGTGAATGATATTGCCAATACCATCCACTATATTGTTTCTCAACCCCCGCATGTTCACCTGTGTGATGTCGTGGTGAGACCCACACGCATGAATTACCCATAGATGGGCTTCCCCAGTGAGTGTTCAGCAATCCAAATGAACCATCGCACATATCAGGGACCGCGTCTCAATGTTGTCTGGCCCGGTTGGCTGGGCAGTCAGTATAAATACAGCGGGGGCATTCGTTCCGGCGGACTGATGCGCCGAATACGATGATTGATAACAGATAAAAATGCATTTCAAGGTGTTTTGATCCCTGCAGTAATGGGGGCAGTGGGTGCAGAAGAACCGAAGCATAATCGTTACAGACCCCAGCAGCACAAGCAGGTAGATAAGCGCGGCCGCGCCGGACCGGTCCATTACGGCACTAAAAGCTGTCACGACAGGGATTGCCAGCAGACCAATATAATATAAAAAATCTGGGAAACTGTAACGGTATTTCAGTCCGGGCTGTTTTCCAATCACCATTTTCTATTTCCTTTTTTGTCTCTTTTACCCGTTGCCAGGCAGTTATGTCAAGCCTGTTTCAGACAAACCCTTTGGTTTCAAAGGCGACCACGAAGACTGTCTTTGACAGTTTTGTTTTACTATTTCTTACTATATTCACAAAACCGCCTTATTCAGCAGAACATTTCGCATTTTTGCAATTCAAAGATTCAAGAACAGGTCTTGTTCAAATATTTTTTAAGAACTGTGATAGCCTATGGTTGGCTAAAAAACTCACTGAAAGTCTATGGCTTAGCGTAAAGAATTCTTGTCCAGATTGTATAAAGGAAATTGATTCTTCTCTTAAAAAAATACCACCTGCTTTTGAAGGAATCTATCAAAAAAAACCAACCTTGTTTCCATATCTTTCGTCTAAATGGGACATGAATTACCTTGCTCATTTCACCCTTGCAGACACAAAAATCCTGGCAGATCTTCCCACCGGCCCGCGACAATTATTTTGTCCGGTTTCCATCGGATCCGGATCACCTGGAAAGCTTTTTTTACTGGATGCGGGGTTTCTGGATTGCAGGGTATTGCCTTAGACCATCCACTGAGCGCGGCCAGTCTGATGTAATTGGAAAACATGTCTCCGGGCTTTGCCGTTTTACGTAAAGAGAACCATCCACATCGTTTAATGTCTATCTGATTGAGGTGTTACCAGCTACAGGATTGTTCCGGGATCCTTGAAATTTTGGCCACCCGGTATGATCAAGGTTAGGATAATCATACTTGAGTCATACCTGATTTTTATCCGGAGCCATATCCAAAACTTCCCGCACCTTTTCACCCAGATCGGCCATTGAAAAAGGCTTCTGGATAAATGCCACCCCATCATCCAGCACTCCCTGATGGGCGATGACATTGGCGGTATACCCGGACATGAACAAAATGTTGATATCCGGATACAGTGCGGACAGTTTCTCAGCCAGATCCCGGCCGTTCATCTCCGGCATTACCACATCCGTGATAATCAGGTGGATTTGGCCAGCGTGGGAACGGGCCATATCCATGGCCCGGCTGGGAGAAGCTGCGGTAAGAATGGTGTAATTCAGGCTTTTCAGCATGACTTCCAGCATTTCCAGGATCGTGGATTCATCTTCCACAATGAGAATCGTCTCACCGCTGCCCCGTGGCGACAGTGCTATGCGTTTTCCCGGTATTTTTTCGTCCATTTCCGTGGTATGGCGGGGTAGATAAATCCTGAAACTGCTGCCTTTTTCCGGCTCGCTGTAGACATTAATGAATCCGTTGTTTTGTTTGACAATGCCGTACACCGTGGCAAGGCCTAGTCCGGTGCCCCTGCCGGACTCCTTGGTGGTGAAAAAGGGTTCAAACAGGTTGTTCAGGGTATGTCTGTCCATGCCGCACCCGTTGTCGCTTACCTCCAGCAAGACAAATTCACCCGGCACAAATTCGGTATTTGCTTCACAGTAGGCTGTATCAAATATTTTCATACCGGTTTCAATGGTGATCTTGCCCACATCTGCAATGGCATCTCTGGCATTCACACACAGGTTCACCAGGATCTGGTCAAGCTGGGAAGGGTCCATTTTCACCTTCCACAGATCGTCAGCCGGCTGCCACAGCAGGTCAATGTCTTCACCGATGAGCCGGCCCAGCATCTGGCGCATGGTATCCAACGTATCGTTCAAATCGATCACCTTCGGGGCGATGGTCTGTTTTCTGGCAAAGGCCAGCAGCTGCCGGGTAATGTCGGCGGACCGGTTCGCAGCATTGAGGATCTGTTCGAGATCGTTATGCACCGGATCGGTTGGGGCGGTCTTTTTCAGGCCCAGTTCAG
>JAIVHE010000518.1 GCA_020201255.1 Desulfobacteraceae bacterium | reverse complement strand
GAAGATTCCACCACGCTTATCAACAACAAAGTCAGGTCGATGCTGGAAGACAGCCGGGGCAATTTCTGGATCGGAACGGCTGGCGACGGCTTACACCTGATGGACAGGGAAAAGGGCACGTTTACACGGCTGCTCAACGATCCTTCAAACCCTGAAAAGTTATCAGGCCCGTGGCAGCCCGGAACCGTTTCGGCTGTTTATGATTCTTCCGCTCATATTTCTTCAATTTTCGAAGACGATGAAGGCAGAATCTGGATCACCGCTTTCCCCGGCGGACTCAAATTATTTGATCCGGTTTCCGGGATCACCCGGCATTTTAGAATGGGCAGCGGTAAAGACGAACTCACCACAGACTTTCTTTGGCAGACGTATCAGACAAGAGACGGTACCCTTTGGATTACATCCGGTGGCGACGGCCAGACAGTTTTCAAGGTAAAACAGTATGACGACCTGTTTCCCTTTTTCAACAGTCCCATGGATGAGGATGAATCAATATTATATTCTAATGGGATATTAAAAGACAGGGCGGGCAATATATGGATAGCGCGTGACGCTGTTCTCGAACGCATTGATCGCAGTACCGGTTCGAGAAAAGTCATTACCCTTGGAAATCCACAGCAACCGGTTACAAGAATATTTGAATTGTCACTGGACAGGGATGGATATCTATGGGCTGGAACGGACAGAGGGCTCTTTCGCGGAGATCCCGAAACGTTCGATTTCCAATTATTTAAACCACCCGGAATTTCAGATGAAATTCTACAAGCTTTTTGGAGCCCCTTTTTACATTCCAGTTCTGGCCATTTCTGGTTTGGAAGCTGGGAATACGGCCTTTTTCGTCACGACCCGGTAACAGATGAGGTTGTAAACTATGTACACAATCCCAACGAACCAAACAGCCTCGGCGGTATGATGATCGGGTCCATTTACGAAGATGAAAAAGGAAATATTTGGGTGGGAGGAGGTTCCCCGTTTGGCGACATATTAAATCCACTGTTTTTAGACCGGATTAACTTACAAACGAACAGGATAGAACGATTCTTTGACGCAAACAAACAGGCTGGCATGGTCTCGGATATCACTGAAGACAATGACGGCAACATTTGGTTTATTGATTGGTTACATGGTTTTAAAAAGTTACATCCCGCCACAGGTATTTTCAAATCATTTACTCCCTATAACAGTCTTTTGCCTTCAAGTTTTGTGTTATCCATGGTAAAATCAGACGATGGAAAACTTTGGTTAAGCGACCAGCATTCGATCATCGAGTTTGATCCGAAATCAGAAACAATGTCGGTTTATAATCAAAATAGCGGTGTAAGAAATTCTAATTACTGGGATTTTAAAAACGGATCTGTAGCTGACGATGGGGAGTTGTTTTTCAGCCGAAGAGGAGGTTTTCATGCCTTTTACCCGGATCAGGTTTTACAACAAAAAAATATCAGGTTGCCTGATATCCGCATAACCGGCTTCCAGATGCCTGGTGATCAAAATCCATTTGCGATTCATGAATTATTTGAGAAACCGGTCTGGCAAACGGCAGCTATCCGATTGGCACACGACCAGAATTTATTTGCGTTATCGGTTGCTCTTTTTGATTTCTATGACGCTTCATCCAATCAGTTGCAGTTTATGCTCGAAGGCTATGAAAGGGCTTGGCGTAATGATATCCGTGATGGGGAAACATCTCCCTACATAAATGTTCCACCAGGCGAATATACCTTCAGGGTGCGGGGAGCCAACAGTTTTGGTGTCTGGAATATGGAAGGTGCCAGCATGAGAATCACCATCCTGCCTCCCTGGTGGAAAACCTGGTGGGCGTATGCATTTTACTTGCTTGTATTGATTTTTGGCATTTGGTGGGTTCATAAATATCAGAAAGAAAGAACCATCAGAATGGAACGCGAGAAATCGCGTGAGCGGGAACTTATGCAGGCACGTGAAATTGAAAAAGCATATAGCGAGCTAAAAACAACACAGACCCAACTCATTCAGGCCGAAAAAATGGCTTCGCTCGGCGAACTTACTGCCGGTATAGCCCATGAGATACAAAACCCGCTGAATTTCGTGAACAACTTTGCAGAAGTGAGTGGTGAGATGATTGATGAGGCTAATCAAGAGTTGGCAGTTGGTACCGAAGCTTCGGTACAGTTGGCAAAAGAAATCTTAACAGACATACGGCAAAACCTCGAAAAAATTCATCACCACGGCAAACGAGCGGATGGCATTGTAAAAGGAATGCTTCAGCACAGCCGCACCAGCACCAGACAAAAGGAGCCAACAGATATCAACGCCCTGGCCGGTGAATATTTACGGCAAACCGACTTCGATCCGAACCTTCCAAAAGTCAATACTATTCCGCAGGACATCGGGCGGGTGCTGCTGAACTTGATCAACAATGCATTTTACGCTTGTGCTGAGCGTGGTCGGGGCGAAACACTGACGGGTTCAAAAACCCCATCGGGTTTGGACGATTACAAACCCATCGTCACCATCTCCACCAAAAACCTCGGCGAGCGGATTGAAATTTCGGTAAAAGACAATGGAAACGGCATTCCTGAAGAAATCAAAAACAAAATCTTTCAACCGTTTTTCACCACCAAGCCCACTGGGCAGGGGACAGGGTTGGGATTGAGTTTGAGTTATGATATTGTAAAGGCGCATGGGGGCGAAATCAAAGCAGAATCTGCTGAAGGAAAAGGCACAGAATTAATAATTCTTTTACCAAAATGACCCATCAGATGAAAATTCTTGTAGTTGACGATGAAAAAGATCAGATGATTTTCTAACAAAGCCCCTTGATTTTGGTTTATTAAAAGAGAAATTAAATAAAATGCAATGATGGCAAAGATTCTTGTAGTGGACGACGAAGCCGACCTGGAGGTGCTGATCAAGCAGAAGTTTCGACAGCAAATCCGGGAGCAGAAATACGAATTCCTGTTTGCCATCAGCGGCAGGCATGCGCTTGAGCAATTGGAGCAAAACACCGATGTTGACCTGGTGATCACCGACATCAACATGCCCGAGATGGATGGCCTGACGTTGCTTAACCGGCTGAAGGAGCAGCAAAACAATGCGTTGAAAACGGTTATCGTGTCGGCTTACGGTGATATGGAAAATATCAGAACAGCAATGAACCGGGGTGCTTTTGACTTCATAACCAAACCTATCAACTTTGAGGACTTTGAGATCACCATTAACAAAACCCTTGATGAAATAAGCCTCATCCGGAAATCAATGGAT
>JAIVHE010000517.1 GCA_020201255.1 Desulfobacteraceae bacterium | reverse complement strand
ATTGCCAACCACATCGTTTCCAAAGGGGTGGAAAAGCGCATCAAAACCCTTTATCCGGACATGAACCTCTTATACCTGGATTTCGATGCCGGCACCTCCGAGGTCAATATCAGAAACCGGCTGTATTTCATGGTGGAGGCGGTGAAGGAGTCAAATTTTTTTGACCCGGACAACGGAAAACGGATCGCGGTGTCCATTAAATTTCATGCAATACCCAGAAAAACCGGAAGCAATCGTTCTATGGATATCATGTGACGGTCTTCAAGACGTCCGAATACAGGGCCTGCTTTTTTTCTCGGGATGGTCGTTATTTTGTCAATCATGATATCAGATACCGACTGCAACCCGTTTTCAGGTGACGGTTCGATCCGGATCCTGAAAAGCGGGGTTTCCCGCAGTGTAGAGGTGACAGGAAGAATGACGAGGGATGGATGTTCTTCAAAAAGATCAGATTGTATGATGACTGCCGGTCTTGGTTTTCCATAAGCGCCGGGCACGACAACGGAAATCAGATCTCCCCGGATCATGCTGTCCAGTCGTCTGATTCAGAAACGGTTTCGATCCAGTCCATCACTTCCTGCTCATGGGCATCATTGGCGATTGATCTGGACTGGCGGCGGCATTCTTCGGCAAAACCTTTGCGCCGAATGTCCGGCACCCAAATCTGCAAAGGCCTGAGGCCCATGGCACGCAATGCTTCCCGGTGCTTTTGTACCCTTTTTGCGACACTCATGTTTATCCTCCTGATCCTGTTATTCCATATTGTTACATGTAACTCAAGAAAAGTATGAAGTCAAGTGTAATACATAAACTTCAGTTATCGTTTTGCAGCTGTTTTGTAGATGGCGCCACGGTCCCGTCTGCCTATGGCAATACGACGATGACGATTTCTTTTTTTCTGACTTCGTACACCAGCCGGTATCCAGCGTTTCGAAGCTTGACATTATATCTGAAATGCTGGCGGTTATTTTCCGTTAAAATCAGACTGGTTTCTGTCATTTTAATCACCTTCTGGGCCACGCTGCCTGGGGGAGCAGTTTCACCCGGAATATACCCATACCATCATGGCCGGATACATCCGCAGCATGTCGCCGGTGATCCAGGCCCTGGGCAAAAATCCGGCATGGGTGCAAAAGCAGGTGACGGAAACACCAGAGGCCGGTCATATCAGGTTTTGATTTTGATGATCTCCCGGTCCGGCTGGTGGGGAAATTCTGCAAGGGATGCCCACCGTTTCGGGTCCTGGGCGAAGGTGGGTTCGCTCTGGATATATTCGCAGATCAGACGGGCCGTAGCGGTCAACGCGGACAGATGGGTTCTTTCATAGCCGTGGGAGGCATCCACCCCGAATCCCACCAGGGCGGTCCTCACGTCATGACCGGCCTCGATGGCGGAAGCCGCGTCACTGCGGTAATACCGGAACACATCCTTGCGAAAGTCAATGTGACAGGTTTGGCACAGCTGCACCAGTTTCCGGGACAGATGGTAATCAAAGGGACCGGTCTGGTCTTTCATGGCAATGGCGGCGGCGTATTCCGATGAATTCTGGTCAGGTGCCACAGGGGCCAGGTCGATGACCACCATTTCGGAAACATCGGCATATATATCGGCGGATGCGCCGAATCCGATCTCTTCGAATATGGTGAAAATCAAATGGCAGTCCACCGGCAGGATAGTGCCGGATCCGGCAAGGGCCTTTGCCACAGTGAGCAAAATAGCAACCCCTGCTTTGTCATCCAGGTACCGGGCATTGATGAATCCGTTTTCCGTAATTTCCGGCAGGGCATCAAAGGCAATGATATCGCCGATGTCAAAGCCATTATCCGCCAGGTCCTGTTGGTTGTTACAAATCTCATCCACCCGCAGTTCCACATGGTCCCAGCTCACCGGCAGGCTGTCCACGGCATCCCCCCAGGCATGGCCCGAGGCTTTCAGCGGCAGGACCGTGCCCCGTTTGGGACCGGCCTGGGTGAAGACGGTGACCCGGCCGCCTTCGGCAAACCTGCTGGACCAGTTTCCGATGGGGGTTATTCCGGGCAGGGTGGCCCGGATGGAGCCTCTGCGGGTGACCTCGAAATCAATGCCCAGTTTTTCCAGTTCATTGCCCACATAGTGGACAACCTGGTCTGAATATCCTGCCGGGGAGGGGATGCTGAGCAATTCTTTGATCTGGTGTATGAGAAAGGTTTCATCCAGACAAATGGGAGACATGGTGTTATTCCTTATGTTTGACAGCGGTTTCCGGAAACAGCAGGTCGATGAACCGAGAGGCTGTGGGTTGGGGTTCGTGGTTGGCCAGGCCGGGCCGTTCGTTGGCTTCAATGATGACATAATCAGGTCCTGCAACATCCGGTACAATGAAATCCAGGCCGGTAACCGGTATTTCCAGGCAGCGGGCCGCAGCTTTTGCCGCCTGGACCAGTTCCGGATGCAGCTGGTCGGTGACATCATGGATGGTGCCGCCGGTATGCAGATTCGCGGTTTTACGCACCGTCACCTGTTTGCCTTTGGCCAGGACCGTGTCATAATCCAGATCTTTTTGCGCCAGGGTCCGGGTGGTTTCTTCATCCATGGGAATACTGCTTTCCCCGCCGGTGGCAGCCATGCGCCGGCGGTTGTATTTTTCCAGAAGTTCTGTGATGGTGTGGGTGCCGGTGCCCCTGATCACGGGTGGTCTGCGCAAAGCTGCCGCCACCACCTCATAGTTGATGACAATGACGCGCAGGTCCTGCCCGGGTGCCAATTCCTCGATGATCACATCCGGACAGGCATGCCTGGCTTTTTGTATGGCGGTCTCCAGATCCTTTTTGGTTGAAATGTCCACACTGATGCCGTCTCCCTGTTCGCCTCTGGCCGGCTTGACCACCACTGCCTTTTTTTCTTCCATGAATTGGACCGCGGTGTCCAGATCGGTAAAGCAAATCTGGCCTGGCACCCGGATGTTGTGTTTTGCCAGCAGGCTTCGGGTGAGACGCTTGTCATCACACTTGGTCATGGCAACGGCTGTGGTCAAGTCTGACAGCGATTCTCTGCAGGAAATGGTTTTGCTGCCCAACGTAAGGGTGAACAGCCCGAAATCCTCGTCCACAATGTCAATGCGTATACCCCGCTGTTTGGCTTCATCCACAATAAGTTTGGCATAGGGATTCAGGCGCGGGTATTGCTGGTGGGTGGTGTACAGGTCCTGGTTGATGGGGTTTTTGCGTTTGATGCAGAACACCGGGATTCGATGGCATCCCAGTTTTTCATACAGGGAGATGGCCTTGTGGTTGTCGTGCATTACGCTGATGTCCACGAATGCCCGGCCCCGGGTGAAATAATGTTCACACAGATGCCGCACCAGGCTGATCCCCACACCGGGAAAATCGCTCTGGGGATCCACGGCCAGGGACCAGAGACTGGCCCCTTTTTCAGGGTCGTTGAAGGCGGCCACATGGTCCACGCCCGCCACCGTGCCGATGACCCGATCCCGGGACAGATCTTTGGCAATCATATAGGTGCGCAGTTTGTTGGCCCGCTTGTCCAGAATAAAGTCCGGGTCCGCACCTTTCAAATGGCAGGTCCTGTAGATTTTATTGATGGCATCTGCTTCCTGTTTTGTGGATACCCGCTGGATCACAAAGGGATTGCGGGTGCGGGGGTCCATGGCATAGTCATGGGACCAGAGCCGGAAGGTGTGGGAGGGATCCAGAAACAGCTTGTCCGGGGCCAGGGACACCACCACATGGGGATCGATGATATACATGGCAATGTCCCGGCTGTCATATCCATATTGGGTCATGGTTTTTACGATGCGTGCATTGTCTTCAAAGGTGTGGCCGAAT
>JAIVHE010000516.1 GCA_020201255.1 Desulfobacteraceae bacterium | reverse complement strand
TTCAAGTAACTGCATGCGCTTTTCAAGACGTGCGCAGTGAAACCGTTTTCCCATTGACCGCCATGTCCGCAGCTCCAGGTTTTCACGCAGTATATCCTGATCGAGCCGGAGTTCGAGAAGCTCAGACGCTGTATTATAGAAAGGATAAAGATACAGCAGATCCAGCAGCGCCTTTTCCATGGTCGCATACGGGACTGACCGGCCGTCTGCAACCGGGCGGCGGAAATAGCCGAACATCAAATCGCTCTTAACGCTTTTGTAGGAGTACTCACCGAAGTCGTTTGTAAACGAGGCGGTTTTCAGTGATGTGACGCTGGTTATCTGGACCACGGATTCGGGGTCAGACTGGTCGCAGATGATCAAAGTCAAAATGCTGCTGGACCTTTATCAAAATAAAGTTTATACTTTGAAATATAAACTTAAAGAACGGGGCATTTTATGAAAGCCACAGCAAAAGATCTTCGGTTTCATTCAAAAGAACTTTTACACACAGTAAACCGGGGGGAAGAAGTCATTATCACTTATCGGGGTAAGCCTTGCGCCAAATTAATTCCTTATGATGAGCATCCGCCGAATAAAAAAAACAACTTGTTTGGCATGTGGAAAGACAACGATCTTATAACAGATGTTGACAATCATATTCGGAATTTAAGAAAAGGCAGATTTTAAATGATCGTTGATACAGATGTCCTGATTTGGTATCTAAAAGGAAATGAAAATGCATTTGAGGCCATTGAGAGTTTACATAAGTTCTCCATTTCAGTAGACACTACAAGGTTTTAAAAGATCTTCAAATAAAAACATTCAAACCATAACTTCCGGCACTTGTCAGTGCGGTTTACGGTGCATCGTAAGGAGCAATAATGCTGAAATTCATTCACGCGGCTGATATCCATCTGGACAGCCCGTTGCGCGGGCTGTCCAGATATGAGTCCGCCCCTGTTGATGCCATTCGAGACGCTTGCAGAAGAGCGTTTAAAAACCTGGTGGATCTGGCCATCGAAGAAAAAGCGGCTTTCGTGCTGCTGGCCGGAGATCTCTATGATGGAGACTGGAAAGATTACAGCACAGGGATATTTTTAAGCCGGCAGATGGGAAAATTACAGCAGCATGGCATACGGGTATTTGCTGTCGCAGGAAACCATGATGCTGCAAACCGGATGACCAAAGCGTTGGATACGCCTGCCAACATGAAGATTCTTTCTGCCGGGAAAGTGGAAACCGTCACACTGGAAGAATGTTCCGTTGCCATTCATGGACGCAGCTTTAAAACCCGGCATGTTGACGAAAACCTGGCGGCGGGATTCTGCCAGGGCATCAAAGGCATGTTCAATATCGGGCTTCTTCATACCAGCCTTGACGGCCGGGAGGGACATGCCAGCTATGCGCCGTGCACCCTGGATGATCTTCGCTCCAAAAATTACCAGTACTGGGCCCTGGGGCATGTCCACAAACAGGAAATCGTTTCTGAAGATCCCTTTGTGGTGTTCCCGGGGTGCATACAGGGCCGCCATATCCGGGAAAGCGGTCCAAAAGGCTGTGTGGTGGTCACGGTTGAGGAAGACGTCGTCACAGAAATGGAACAGGTGCCGCTTGATGTCCTGCGGTGGACCCTGACAAAAATCGATCTGACCGATATGAAAGACCCCCGGGATCTCCTGGAAAAAGTCCGAAAAGCCATTGAACAGGAACTGGCACTGGCAGAAGACAGACCCCTGGCAATGAGAATCAGACTCAAAGGTGCCACAAAGCTGTCTGATCAGCTGGCCGCGTTTCCGGAAAAACTGGAACAGCAGATGAAAGCGCTGTGTGCTGAAACCGCAGGCGATGACGTCTGGATTGAACGGGTTGAAAACAGGACCCTGGGAAAATATGATCTGGAAACGGCTCTGGCCGATGACACCTCACTGGGGCAATTGCTCAAGGCCATTGTCTCAACCCCTGAAGATGCGGATCAAATCGACGGGCTGGAAGACAAAATAGCGGAACTCCGGCAAAAAGTGCCGCCCGAAGCCTTTGGAACGGAGTCCATTCTGGATTTGAACGACCATCAGGTTATCCAACGGATCACCAGAGAAGCCAAAAAAATGCTGATCGGCAGAATGCTGGCAACAGGGGGTGAAAAATGAGAATCAACCGCCTCGACCTCATCGCTTTCGGCCGGTTTACAGAAAAAACTCTGGACCTGTCTGAAGGGGATCTGGGGCTGCATCTGGTTTACGGTGATAACGAAGCCGGAAAAAGCACCTCATTGAGAGCGCTGATCGGCTGGCTTTTCGGCATTCCAGCCAGAACCGGCGATAATTTTGTTCATGCAAATCCGCAGCTCCGGATAGGCGGGGAATTACAGCTCTCCAGCGGAGAAACCATTGAATTTGTCAGAAGAAAGGGGAACAAAGATACCCTGCTTGCATATGGAAGTGATGATCTTCTGGATGAAAGCCGGTTCAGACGGTTTCTTCCTGCGGGTATCGATGAAACCATTTTTACCAGACTCTGGGGTATTGACCATCAAGGATTGATTGCCGGGGGCCAGGAGCTGCTGGAACAGTCCGGGGACCTGGGCCAGGCATTGTTCAGTGCAGCCGCCGGCACGGCAAATCTTCGGGACATATTAATGGAGATGCAGAACAATGCTGTTGACATCTTCAAGCCCCGGGGTTCCAAAGCGGTCCTGAACAGGGCCATCTCAGATTATAAAGATGCGCACAAAAGAATGCGGGAAGCCACTCTGCCCGTTTCTACCTGGAAAGCGCTGCAAACAGATTTATCCAAAACCAATGCTGCTATCAATGAGGTGGAACAAAAGATCAATGAAAAGAACAAACAAAAAAGCGGTCTGGAACGTATCAACCGTGTCAAAGGGGCCCTGGCACAGCGTCGAAACTGTCTGACGAAAATGGCAGAACTGGGCACGGTACAGCTGCTGCCCGAAGATTTTTCCGATCATTTGAAAACAGCCAGAGAAACACTTCAAAATGCGTTGGACACAAAAGAACGCCTCGAGGCCAAACGTGACGTCTTGAACAAAGAATCCGGATCTTTGCGTGTACGGGAGGATTTACTGAAAAATGAAGACGTCATCTTACGGCTCTACCAGGATATCGGGGCTGTTGAAAAGACCATAAAGGACCGGCCCGGCCAGGACGGAAAACGGCGCTTACTGCGAAATGAAGCCCAAACCCTGCTGAAGGGTATC
>JAIVHE010000208.1 GCA_020201255.1 Desulfobacteraceae bacterium | reverse complement strand
GAATTAGCTGTCAATTAGTTCACTGCTTCATCAGGTATTGGTTAGATACCCCTGATAGCCCTGTCAGGCTTGTTGTGTGCGATCGTTTACACGATAAAAACGACATAGATCAGATACGCACAGGCAATGAGAAATACATAAAAAGCAGAATCGATGAGTTGCGGCGCTTTAACTGTGTATAAAATGTCATCAATTCCGGATAAGGTACTGATCCAGAGGGGGCGAATCTGGTCTAGAACAGCAACTCTGGCGTCAATCGCCTTCGCAGCTCTTCTGCCACTTTCCACGGCGCCTTCAATACTCCAGACCTGGGCCTGGGTCCTGGTGTGAGCACCGGCTAAAAACAGATTTGGCACCGGAGTTTTCTGGGCAGGTAAATAGGCCTGGGTATTGGTTGAATTAACCCATTTCGGTTGCAGAGATTTTATCCCTTCAGGGGAAAATTCCCATTCATCCCAAACTTCTATCTTTACAGGAGAAAAGTCATCTAACCCTCTGCCATGATTAGCTTCTTTGATTAATATATCAAGGGCGCCGCAGCTCAAAACTTGAGCCTTCACCTCTTCGATGAATTCATCCCGGGAGCATGTGGCTACCGGTTTACGATAAATTTTCCCGGGAATGCTGCTGATACAAGATGTTCCCGTCCAAAGCGATTTGATCCCCCGCCCAAGATCCACGTCTTTGTCCCAGACCTGTTCTTCGGCAAAAAGGGTTAGATTAAACTCGGAATCGCTTACTACCACGGCAGTCCTATTGCGAGGGAACTTAATCTCTTCGGAAAATGCCAATCTGAAAGAGACCTGGATGTGCGGGCCGCCCCGAGTAAGGGGTTTAAACAAACGTAATTCGTCCTGATTCTCCAGGGCAGGGGTTGCGCTTAAGATATCCACCGTCATGAAAGGATTTACGCCAAGGATATAGACGTCCCCTTGAATTCTTTCTTCGCCACAATAGGCGGAAGTTATCCTCGTCCCATCAAAATCAAATCGTGTCAGAGGTTTTTCCCAATGAAACGTTACCCCTTTTTCTTCAAGATACTTTACCCATGGATCAAACCAGTATTCACTGCTGGGACCGGTAAAGAGTAGCCAGCCGGCTCCGGTTCCCTGCGTCCAGGCAGGACCATGTTTGTCAGCTTTATGCTGGTGTCGGGCTTTTGTGGTGAGTTGTTTCCTGAAAAAATCACCGGTAGTGTGTAACGATACCTTTGACCAATCCGAGCCGATCCACGGACCAAAACAAGACCGCCATGTTGTATAGGCTTTATCTTTCAGCGAAGATTTCCAGGCCTGAGCTGCATTGATTTTGTCGTAGTCTATTTTGCTCCGATTATTAGAGGTCCAGGTTTTAAGCATGACATAAAACCATTTGACGAATTCCCACCTGTTCATCCTGAACATTTTGGGAATACTTCGGGGGCCGTCATCATAAAACTCGGCTTTATCGTTATTAGGGAAAATTCCAAAATCTACCGGACGGGAGAGGGCTAAATCATAGATGCTGCCTTTTCCACTAAAAGGAATCTGCCGCATCAGATCAAAAGCATTATGATACCATGGCCCCATGCCGTGCCAGGAATACTCCGTCGGCATATTGTTTTCATCAAGCCGCGTACTTCTAAAGAATCCACCCGGCTGATCGGTAGCTTCATACACTGACACAGTATATCCCAGTTGCGACAATTCATGGGCAGCCGTTAAACCGGCAATGCCTACCTTAAGAACCCCTGTATAATCCGGTTAACCGCCGCATCGTAATCAAGTCCGAGGCTCATAAGCTTCATCAGTTGATCATTGGCGATTTTGCCGATTGACGCTTCGTGCGTCAGCTCGGCATCCGGGTGCAGCGCGCGCAGAGCCGGGACCGTCTGGTTGATGCCGTTGTCCATAATGATGGCATCGCATTCAATATGACCGTAGCATCTGGCAGATGCCGTCAGGTTGACGTAAAAATCCTGCGCTGAATCGCCTTTTATAACGGAACGGGCGACGATATTCGTCTTGCTGTCGGTTCCGGCCAGTTCGATTTCATTTCTGGATTCAGCCGTCTGATTTCCTTCGGTCATTACCCGTTCGGTGATGAGCAACACACTTCCTGCACCGATTTTGGCTTCATTGAAGCGCTTGGCCTCATCCACCCCACCCAGCTGGGTCAGTTCCATTTCCGCCTGGGCGTTTTCCGCCATAAACACTTTTGTGGTAGGATTTAAAATGCGCCGGCCGGTGCCTTCGCCCATGGCAATATGCTTTTCAACATATTTGACTTTTGCGCCGGCCTTGATCTGAAATTCATGAATGCCGGAATGTCCTTCGGATTCCTTTCCACCGCAGTGAATGCCACATCCGGCAACAATGGTCACATCCGACCCTTCCCCGACAATAAAGGTATTGTAGACCGTATCATGAAGACCTGCCTGGGACAGGATTACCGGGATATGAACCGACTCATTCACGGTGCCCGGCTTGATGTCAATGATGATGCCATCGCCTTTTTCATTGGTTTCGATATTAATATTGGCGGAAACCTCGCGACCCAGAAGCTTGCCGTTTCTCCGGATATTGTAAGCCCCCTTGGGAAGCCCTTCGAGGCCCGCGACTTCCTTTAATACCTGTTTATCGATAGCATTGAGCATTATCTTCTCCTTGGCATAATTCATCGATCGTACAGACACTTAAATCCTCGAGTATCGGTACAGCGCCGGCCAGATCACCGGAATAACCGATTTTGCCGTCTCTGATCAGCAACAGTGTATCAGCGGCCTCTAAAAATGCTTTGTTGTGACTCACCACAATGGTGGTGGTTTTGTTTTCTTTCTGTTCGCGTTTGAGCAGTTCCACCATGGGGCCGATGGTCCAGAGATCAATACCGGTATCCGGCTCATCATAGATGGCCACTTTGGGATTTCTCGCAATGACCGTGGCCAGTTCGATTTTTTTGATTTCTCCACCGGACAGTTTGCTGTCCACGGGCTTGTCCAGAAAATCCAGGGAACAGAAGCCCACCCGGGAAATGATATCAATGAGTCTTGCCTCGTCATCAGACCCGGCGGCAATCGATAACAGGTCCCGAAAAGTCGTTCCCTTGAAGCGGGCCGGATGCTGAAATCCATAAACAATTCCGGCGTTGGATCGTTCATGAATGGGAAGCTTGCTGATGTCCGACCCGTTGAAAATTATCTTTCCGGACGTGAGTTCATTGATCCCCATAATCAGCTTGGCCAGGGTGGTTTTACCCGACCCGTTGGGTCCGGTAATGGCGTAAAATTTTCCGGATTCAAAGGTAAAACTTAAATCGTGGATAATGGTCAGGCCGGTCGGACTTTGAGCACCGGCCTCCGATTCCGGGGTTCTGAACGAAATATTTTTTAATTCCAGCATGGCGGCTCGCTTTCACTTAAATTTTGTTTCTTAATATCCAATTCGGTGCAAGCAATAGATCTCTTACGTGATCAATTTTGCGTCCATGGTAACGGTTGTTTGCAAAAGCCGTGACATAGGGCAATCTGTCTTTGCGTCCTCTGCATGTTTTGCAAACGCCTCCGCGGTGGCCCCCGGTACAGAAGCGTTGACCTCCAGATGACTTTCGATGACGGTCCACCCCTGATCTAGATTCTCGAAGGTAACAACGGCGGTTGTGTTGATTTGATCCGGAACCAGTCCGGCTTTGCCAAGGAGGGCCGAGAGCTGCATGGAAAAACAGCCCGCGTGGGCGGCGGCGACCAGTTCTTCCGGATTGGTGCCGATCCCGCTCTCAAAACGGGTGTCGAACGAATACTGCGTCTTGTCCAGCACGCCGCTTTCCGTAGAGATGTTTCCTTTCCCTTCCTTGAGACTTTTTTTCCATTCAGCTGAAGCTTTTCGTTTCATGTTAATCTCCTCGGGAGTTTGTTCTCCCCTCGTCTTGGAATTGCATCTCTTTCTGATGCCGCTGCGTCCATTATCGCCCGAAAACTGGCAGGCTCTGCAACTAGAAGGCATCGCAGACACGCTTATTCTTTTTTCACACCCTCAAGGTCACGGTTCGCTGGTCCGGTAATGACCCGGCCATGGCAGTCGAATCTTGAACCGTGACACGGACAATCCCAGGTCTTCTCCGAATTATTCCAATCGACGATACCCCCGAGGTGTGGGCATACGGCTGAGTGTTCATGCAAGGTTCCATCT
>JAIVHE010000207.1 GCA_020201255.1 Desulfobacteraceae bacterium | reverse complement strand
TGCTGCGCCTGGAACGGGAACGGTATCATCCCAAAAACTGGCGTCCCTCCATTCTCACTCTCGGCGGCGTAAGTGCCAACCGCCTGCAGCTGGCGGAATATGCCTGCTGGTTTACCGTTGACAGTGGCATTGTCTCCATCGGCCAGGTAATCCGGGGCGATCTGGATGATTTTCTGGATCGGCGCCGGGAAGCGGAAAAAGTCCTCCGCCGGTTCCTGGTCAAAGAAAAACTGCCGGCCTTTCCCGTGGTGATTGTGGAAAAGGATCTTCATGCCGCCATCAGGGCCCTGCTCCAGTGCCACGGGATCGGGGGCATGCGGCCCAACACGGTGCTGCTCGGATGGAGCCGGGATCCTGAGAAATCCGACATCTTCTGGGAAACCGTTACCACTGTCAAAGAGATGCGGCGCAATCTCATGATTGTGGGGGCAAAAGAGGACAGTGACACCAGTGTTATTCCCAAAGGCACCATCAATATCTGGTGGGATTCTTCAAAAAATGCCCAGTTGATGCTGCTGCTGGCGTTTATGCTCAAAAAGAACCGGGAGTGGCGGGATCATCCCATCCGCGTTATCCGCCCGGTGGTGCGCAAGGCAGATATTGAAAACATTGAAACAGAGATGCAGGAACAGCTCGTCCTTGCCCGTATCGAGGCCGAGCTGTTCATTGTTCCCACCGAAACCCCGCTCCATGCGGTGCGTCAGCGCATGCAGCCATCTGCCCTGCTGTTAAGGGGATTTGACCCCCCCGATGATGAAACAGATGATGAGTCCAGAAAAAACCTTGTTTCCGACCTTGAGGGCACCCTGGAACTGCCCGGGGATATCATCTTTGTGTACAACGCGGGTGAGGTTTCCATCGAAGCATGAGGGATGTAATGGAAAACGATACCCGGCCAGTATCTGAACTTTGGAAAGATATTGATGCCTGAAACCGGATGCCGTCGACCAGTCCCGGGCGCAATCCATTATCCAGAAAAAAGACACATCCCCAAAAGAGGTGCCAGCCCCGAAAGACTGAAGGCGGGACTGCTTGAAAGCCCAGGAGCGTCAAGAGAATGTTCAGCCAGAAGGCCCCACCAATTCCCACCTGAAGAAAAACGCCAAGAGGCGGTAAAAGTATTGCAATCAAAATCCGTACCAGATCCATATTCTTTCTCCTTGTATCGTTCTGCTGAGGTTTCCAGAAGAACATCTATTCAAAAAATCAGACCACAACGATAGTTGTTTTCGGTTTCAAATTCGCTTTTGGTTTTTTCACGGACTGCCTGGGGGCAGAAACGCTTCCGCAATTTTACGGACATCCGCCAGATCTTCCGGAAACACCAGTTTTTTTTCCGCACAGAACAAGGCCCTTTTCGAATGGAGGACCGCGGCATTGTACATGGAATTATCTCCGGCTGCAGCCAAAGTTTTCAACGCCTTTTGCAGCCGGATCATCACCTCCACTGAGCCGCTTCCATCCAGAGATATCGCTGTAAATGCATCATCGAACATATCCTGGACAGACAATGAGGGAATGGCAACCCGGTCATATATGACATCACTGTTTTTTCTTTGTTCTTCGGACGGATGCCACAAAAGAAACAGGCGTACCAGTATGCCGATGATGTCAATGGCAGTTCCCGGATCATTAACCGCTGGAGACAGTGCACGTCCCGCAATCTGTGACAAAACGATCAGGCCGAAACGCGGATCTTCATCAAATGTCCGCTCTCTGCCTATCTGAAAGGCTCCAGATATCTCGCGGCAATCCTCATCTGAAACAACCGGATGGGTTCTGTCAATATATGCCATCAGCCGTTGCGGGGTCACAAAACTTCCCGGCTGGACCATGACAAAGATCCGGGTCTCTGCTTCTTCAGCCCAGGCATGCAGTTCAGCCACATCGATGCGCTGCACATATCCCACAGAATCTGAAAACACCTCATGGCCAGTGACCCGTGTGAGGTCAAATGCCGCCGCATGGCTTGCAGATGCTTTTTCACAACGTACCAGAGCCTCGGTTGTTGCTTTTTCCACCTTGTCAATGGTATTGCCCATCCGGCCCAGCCGGGCGATCCGGTCCACCCAGCGCACAAAGGCAAAAATGACCATTCCAAACACCGTTATGGTCAATGAAAAAAGCATAAACAGGCCGGCTTTTCCGTAATAGCCCTCTGTGATGGCCACAAGGGCCACGATGCTGAAAATAAATGCCCCGACAAACGCAGAAAGCGCTTTCTGGGATGAATCATCTGCGATGACCAGGGGAAACGATCTTGGGGAGGCGGTATTGCTCGCCGATGCATAGGCTGCCACCATGGAACCGACGGCAAAAGTGGCCATCACCAGCATACCCGAAGCCATGACCGACAGCAGGGTGTCAACGGATTCCTTTGAAATCTGTGGAACAACCCGGGCCAGACCGGTATGGTCTGCCAGTCTTGCACCGAACACCGCTGCAATGGAAAGCACACTGAACAGCAGCGGTTTGACCCACAACCTTTCCTGGACCCGGTTTAGCAGGAAACGAACCCGGGCCGTTATGTTTGCAACCGCTATTTTCACCTTTTTTTCATCTGCAATGTGCTGATATCCAATCGTACCTCCCAGGCATCACCAGGGCAATTTTTCTGTGGTTACATCCCCTCTACTCAACCTCTAAAGTTGAAACAACTTCCCGGACGTTTTCTGTTTCCAGGGCCAGGGCCATAGCTTTGCCCAGCATTTCCGGAGATGGCACCGTGCCGGACAATGTAACCATTCCATCTGTCGTGGATACGGAAATAGAAAAAACTGAAAGATCCGGGTCATCGGCCAGTTTGGCCTTGATGGCGGCAGTAGCCTGGGTATCCCGGGCTTGATCTGAAACCCATTCTCCCACATCCCGGGCCTTGTGCCGGACCACTTCCCCCTGCTCTTCCAGTTCCTGGCGGATATCTTCGGGACGAAGTTCCCAGGCGTCCAGTTTGGCCTGCAGAATCTGGTTAACTGTTTCTCTGGTCTCGTCGATCTGAGCCGCAACGCGGTCCTCGGTTTCCTGCACCTTCTGGTTGTCCTTGCCCACAGTGAAATACCAGACCCCTCCCCAACCCACAATAATTCCAAAAAGAACACCAATCACAAAGGTTTTCATTGCCAATTCTCCTCACGTTTTAAAATGTAAAAATACATTCTTGTCTGAAGGTTTGATTCAACTGATCATAGCCGTTTATTTGTCACGGCATACGGTAACAGCATTAAGAAGAAAAATCCGCGCATTGTCAATTAAAAAGGTTACAGCTGTCTAAGGCTGGTGCAGGGTGTCACCAGACTGACCACGAGTTTTGATCAGGTGCTGATAAAAATCCAGGGTCTGCTTAGCAATACTGGTCCAGGAAAACTGTTGTTCGATTCTTTTGCGGGCTGCCGCACCCATTTGCGCTCTTTTTTCGGCAGACCGCAGCAAGGCGTTGACGGCAGCAGCCAGATCCACGGCATAGGTTTCCGGGTTTACAGGTTCCGCATCTTCATGC
>JAIVHE010000206.1 GCA_020201255.1 Desulfobacteraceae bacterium | reverse complement strand
GTCTCTGAGATCCTGCTGTCACCGGATAAAATCGGTTACACCGGCATCGAATCCCCCACTGTGGTCCTGGCCCTGAGTGATGAAGGGGTGGCAAGAAGGCAGAAAATATTTGCCGGTCTTTCTGCGGACACCTATGTGCTCAAAGAAGCCAGTGTGGCCATTCCTGATACACCGGCACAGGTGGAGGCGATCGATTTCAAAGCCCTGAAGATCAAAAAAACCGACTGGGCACTGGCCTCCCTGGCTGTGCTGGCAAAACATGAAATCGTGCTCAACAAAGATATGCTTGTATTTGCCCTGAAATCACGGTTTAATGAAAAAGTGTTCAACTTGTCCATGGAAACAGTGGAAAAAATTTTGTAACCACCTTCAAACACCCGGATACGGGGACAGGATCCCAGGGGCGCCATGACAAAACCCGACAGCTTACCCGGCACAGCGGCTGAACCATCGGGCAGGCCCCTGCCCCCTGCCCTCCTGTTCCGGGTGTTTCTGCCCTTTGCCGGCGGGTATTTTCTCTCCTACCTGTTCCGGGTGGTCAATGCCGTGATTGCACCGGACCTGGCAGCGGATGTGGGGGTGGACCCCTCCCAGCTGGGCCTGCTCACCGCCACCTACCTCATTGCCTTTGCCGCGTTTCAGCTGCCGCTGGGCATCCTGCTGGATCGGTTCGGCCCCAGGACAGTGGAAGCGTCCCTGCTGGTGTTTGCAGCAGCCGGGGCCGCTGTATTCGCCTTTTCCAATACCCTCACCGGCCTGATCATGGGCCGGGCCCTCATCGGGTTCGGGGTGTCTGCCTGTCTGATGGCGGCATTTAAATCCTATGTGATCTGGTTTCCTGGCCCTGTCTTGTCCCGGATCAACGGATTCCAGATGGCTGCCGGCGGTCTGGGGGTTCTGGCAGCCTTCACCCCGGTGGAGTTTGCTTTGGGGTTCACTGACTGGCGGGGGGTGTTCCTGGGCCTGGGTATGCTGTGTATCCTGATGGCGGTGACTGTGTTCACGGTGGTACCGGAATCGGACAAAAAACCGGTACCCGAGCCTTTTTCCCGACAAATCCAGGGGGTTGCCCAGGTATTTAAAAGCTGTTTCTTCTGGCGGATTGCGCCGTTGACCATGCTGTCCCAGGCCGGGTTCATGGCTGTCCAGGGCCTGTGGGCCGGCCCCTGGCTGCGGGATGTGGCATCTTTGGACCGGGCCGGGGCTGCCCGCTGCCTGTCCATATCGGCCCTGGCCATGATTGCCGGTTTCATTTTCCTGGGATTTGTCACGGAAAAACTGGCCCAAAAAGGCATCCCGGTTCTGTACTCCGCCGTATCCGGCATGACGGTCTTTATCGGTGTACTGGCCCTGATGGCCTTTGGCGCGCCCTTGTCACCCCAAATATTGATGGGATTATTCGGATTTTTCGGCACCGCCGGGATCCTGTCTTACACCGCCCTGACCCTGGGCTTTCCTGCCCGCCTGTCCGGAAGGGTCACCACCAGCATCAATCTGCTGGTCTTTCTGGGTGGATTTGCCCTGCAATGGGCCATGGGGGCGGTGATCAACCAGTGGGAACCATCCGGGCACGGCCCGTATGATCCGGCCGGATACCAGGCCGCCTTTCTCATGGTCCTGGGCCTCCAGGTACTGGGTCTGGTCTGGTTTTTTATATCTCCACTGCTAAAAAATATCCGTTAATAGATACACGCATCTAAAATAGAGAGTACCTCTGATAAGAGTTCCTCAGTGCTGTGTTCTATACGCTTGGCGCGACGAGAATGAAAGTCGACTGATTTAACTTGCTCAACCATAATGAAACCCGTTAATTTACTTTTTCCCGTAATCGGTATGTGAAATGGAAAATTCCGATCTGTGTTGGTTATTGGGCAAACAATAGCCAAACCTGTGCTTTTGTTGAACAAACTTTTGCTGACAACGAAAGCAGGTCGCCGTCCTTTTTGCTCATGACCAGATTGTGGGTCAAACGTGATTGCGATTATGTCCCCCTGATGAGCTACATAGGCAGCCATCTACCAGGTCTCCTTCCCAACCGGTTCTCCCCAGAAAATTTCACTGGGTTGGTAGCTTTCAGGAATACGGTTCACAAGGTCATTAAGGTTATGACGGCCTCGTATCCTTTTGGCTGGTGCAATAATCATAGTACCGTCTTTTACGCTGATATCCACCTCATCACCCACATTAAGCTGCACGTCTGCAAGCAGATTCTTGGTAAGACGAAGTCCTTGACTGTTTCCCCATTTTTGAATTTTTGCAAACATTGAACACCTCCATATGTATATCCTTCGTATATCCAATTTTGGCGCAATTATCAAGAAAAATTTCACCAAATGGTCAAGCGAAGTTCCACTTGACCAACCGCTCATACCTTTATTTTTTTCCGATCCGGATCATACAACGGGGTCAACGATACCATAGCCGTTTTATGGTAAATCCAAGCCCTGCTTCATAAGGATCATCGGTGTTGTCCATGTCATGGCCATAATCGCGGTAGCCTTTTTCCAGCCGCAGACTGCCCAAAGCCTTTAATCCGGCATGGGACAGGTCAAATGCCCTGCCTGCTTCCACCAGGGTGTCATAGACATGAACCGCCTGTTCCGTGGGAATATACAGCTCATATCCCAGTTCTCCCACATAGGTGATACGCACACAAATGGCCCGGCCGTAACCGATGGCGATTTCCTGTGCATGGCGGAAAGCAAATACGGCATGGGACATGTCCGTATCTGTCACCGACTGCAGAAGATCCCGGGACCTGGGTCCCTGGATGTTCACCTGGGCATAGGCAGATGTCATATCCGTGACCACGGCATGGGCATCATCAGGGATGTGTCTTTTCAGCCAGGTCAATGCATGACGGTGCATGGTGTCGGTCACCACCACCAAAAATGTTTCCGGCCCCAGTTTTGTCACGGTCAAATCGGCTTCCAGTCTGCCGTCATGGTTCAGCCAGGGGGTATAAGTGACCCGGTTCACAGGACCGTTTACTTCATTGGCGCTGATATAATCGAGTACGGACCCGCTGTCTTTTCCCTGGACCAGAAATTTGGACATGAATGACATGTCCATGAGAATCACATTTTCTCTGGCAGCTTTGTGTTCTTTTTCCCAGTTGGCAAACCAGGGCGCTTTGCCCCAAGAATGTTTTTCAATGATGGGTTTGTGTCCTTTGGGAGCAAACCAGTCCGCTCCTTCCCATCCGCTGACATCCTTGAAATATGCGCCCTGGTCTTTTAAGCGGTCATAAATGGCACTCTTTTTGGCCCCTCTGGCGGTTTTCATGGACTGAAAAGGATAATGGCACTGGTACACCATTCCAAGGGATTCCACGGTCCGGTGCCGCCGGTATTCCGGGTTGTTCTGAAAGGTATGGAGCCGGTCGATATTGCACCCGGTGATATCCACATCCGGTTGGCCGTTCATGATCCAGTGGGCCATCATTTTTCCCAGGCCAGGCCCCATGATAATACCCACGGAATTCAATCCGGCTGTCACAAAATAGTTTTTTACTTCCGGGGCCTCGCCGATAATGGCCTGAAGATCGGGGGTAAAGCTTTCCGGGCCGCAGAAAAATTTCTTGATACCCAGTTCTCTGGTAATGGGCACCCGGGACATGGCTTTTTCCAGAAACGGCCCCATACGGTCCCAGTCCGGTTCAATCTCGCCAAAGGAAAAATCCGCCGGCACCCGGCCGATCTTCCAGGGGGCGCACCTGGGTTCAAACAGCCCGATCATCAATCCGCCGACCTCTTCTCTGTAATACCCGTAATGGGAAGGGTCTTCCAGCACAGGCATGTTTTTGGGAATATCGTCCAGCTCTTCGGTGATCAGGTAATAATGTTCCGCCGCCTGGTTGGGAATATTGATGCCGTCCTTCGCACCGATCTGCCTGGCCCACATGCCGGCACAATTGACCACCACATCCGCTGCAATATCCCCATGATCGGTTTTCACCCCGGCCACTGCCCCGTTTTTTTTGATAATACCGGTTGCAGAGACTTTTTCAATAATGGTCACCCCTTTGTTGCGGGCACCCTTGGCCAGTGCAATGGTGGCATCCACCGGATTGACCCGGCCGTCTTCCTTGACATAAAATCCTGCCACAAGATCATCCACCCGGGCCAGGGGAAACAGATCCCTGATCTCTTTGGGAGAAATCTCATGGACATCCACCCCGCAGTACCGGTTGAAGGTTGCCACCCGACGGTATTCCTCCAGACGGTCTGCATTGCTTGCCGCTTCAATGAACCCCACAGGAGTGAACCCTGTTGCAAGACCTGTCTCAGTCTCCAGTTGTGTATACAGATCCCGGCCGTATAAACGCATTTTGGTAGCTGTTTCCGACAATGACCCAAATGTCACCATCAATCCTGCGGCATGCCAGGTGGTGCCGCAGGTCAGTTCATCACGCTCCAGCAGCACCACGTCCCTACACCCCATATGGCCCAGGTGATAGGCAATGGAGCAGCCGATGATCCCGCCGCCGACAATCACCACACGGGCCTGATCCGGCAGGTTTTTACTTGTATGTTTCATTCACTTTCCTTTGTTATTGCTTTATTGTCCTTGGATTGCGTATATTTACTTGACATCCCTACAAAGCCCTAATAGATTTGTCAATCACTGGCATATAAAAATAACCCAAACAGGAAATTGACACCC
>JAIVHE010000017.1 GCA_020201255.1 Desulfobacteraceae bacterium | reverse complement strand
TAGAAGGGGAGATCAATTTTTTCGCCCCCAAAAAGTTTACCGATATTTCCTTTGTATTCGAAAACCTGGAAATGACCAGCCTGGCGCCATATTCGGCTAAGTTTGCCGGCCGCAGGATTGACAGCGGCAGACTTTCTCTTGACCTGCAATATTTGATCGAAGACAGTCGCCTGCAGAGTCACAACGCGTTTGTGATCGATACCCTGGTGCTGGGTGACAAGGTGGAAAGCCCCGATGCGGTCGACCTTCCCCTGGATCTGGCCATCGCGCTTCTCAAAGACTCCAGGGGCATCATTGATATAAGCCTTCCCATCACAGGCAGTCTTGATGACCCTGAGTTCAGCTATAGTAAGGTGATGTGGCAGGCAGTCACCAATCTGCTGGGCAAGATCGTTACCTCGCCTTTCCGCGCCCTTGCCTCGTTGTTTGGTGCCGAAGAAGAAACGCTCAATGAAGTTCTTTTTGAGCCTGGATCAGGCGTTATTCCTCCTGCGGAAGAGGAAAAGCTGGACACACTGCGTACAGCACTCCAGCAGCGCCCTCTGTTGAAACTGCTCATTACCGGGCGGTTTGATGCAGATGCTGATAGACAAGCACTAAAAAAACAAAAATTCAGACGCAGTTTTGCAGTTGCCTCAGGCATTGCACTGGAGCCCGGTGAAGATCCCGGACCAATGGACTTTGGTAATCCGGATACCCGGGCAAAGCTGACGGACATATTTGTGGAGCAATACGGCAGGGATGCGTATGAGCGGATCCGTGCTGCCATGGTGCCATCCAAGGAAAACCAGGAAATTGAAAACAAAGAAGAGAAAACCGTGGATGCCCGAAAACTGGCGCAAAAACTTTTTACCGTCCTGGTTGAACGGGTAACCCTTGATCCCGGTGTTCTGGAATCCCTGGCCGACAAAAGGGCGGCAGCCGTTGTCACATATATGACCGCAGACGGGAAACTGGATATCGAACGGATCACGATACAGCCTTCCCAACGCATCGGAGAAGACGATAACCTTTCCGTCCTCTTTGAACTGGACAGCATGGAGGATTCTTCCTGATTGTAGGGGGTTGCTGATATTTTTTCAATATGTCGGCCTGGTACGGATTATGCTTGCCGTCTGTTTTTTCCTGTGGTATACAATTTGGCTATGACAAGATCAGAATATCCATAGCATAAACCATAAGAGAGGCAGTGACATGAGCCCGTTAAAACAACTGAATGACCGAATCATCAGCCGTGTAAACGTAAATCTTGACGAATTTGAATTTGATACAGGGCGCTTTGTAGTAAATGCCCTGGACCATGAAAAAATGCTCAAATTCTACGCGTTTTACGGCATTACCTCCCACCACCCCATTTATTTTCATTTTAAAAATTCCAATATTGCCGGCAGTTATTTTTTGGGCAAATGCTTTGTGGGAAGATCTGCCATTTATAAGAGCGATATCCGGGGGGATGAACTTTGACAAAGAGATTCTGGATCATTTTGTGGGAGTCAATGACGAACACCAGCCCCGGGGCATTATGTATGATTTTGTCAAGGAGCGGGAAGAGGCATATGAAAGACTGTTTGATGTCATGAACCTAAAACCCATTGATGCACCTGCCAGTTCTGCTGTTAACCGGTATGCTGTGATCCAGGGGAACACCGTCATCGGAAAAAATGTCCTGGTGGCACAGCGGGCGTTTCTGGAAAATGCCGTGATGGGAGATGGATCCAATGCCCAGGAAAACACCTATATCATCAACTCAACTCTGGCAGGACTGTGTATCACCGCCCATGGCGGCAAAATCATCCATGCAGATATCGGCCGGCAGACCTTTGTGGGCTTTAATGCATTTTTAAACGGTACAAAAGAGGCCCGCATCGATATCGGAGACGGGTGTGTGGTAATGCCCCATACGATCATAGCGCCGGAAACGCCTGTCAAGATTCCTGCTGAACACCTGATATGGGGACTGATCCAATCCCAGGCAGATGTAAAAACCCATACCATTGCACTGGATGATCTGGCTGATGTGCGGGACAGCCTGACAATCGGTAAAATGACATTTTCCGGCAAAGGATCGGTTTTCATTGAAACCTTTAAAAAGCGGCTGCAAAACATCCTTCTGCTCAACGGCGCGCTTTACAGCAATGGTGAAAAAAGGGGGCATGCCCAGGATGACCAGCATATCTCCTTTAATATCATCCAGCCCTACCGCACAGGATCACGCAGAGGCCTGTATCCATCCATCCGCATCAAACCATAAAAGGGTTGCACCATATTTCAATCCGGCCGCAGCAGCACTGACGGCCGGATTGAAAAGTCCCGGGCATGATCCGGTATCTGAAAATAGTTGGTTGTATAAGCCGAATCCGTTGTTACTTTATACCCTACAAGATGTACATCAGACAAAAGACATAGGAGGAAAAAATGGATAAAAAGCAATTATGCGACAAAATCACATCAATATACCCTGATATTGGGGAATGCGGTATTGATGTAGATGTGGACTATGATGATGCAAACGAGCGCTGGACGGTCAATCTTAAAAAAGATGAAAAGCATTTGAAAACGTTTCTGGAACCTGGTGATGCAGACTTGTGCATGGAGGGAAAGCAATGCGTAAGCTTAGGGATTGAAATCAACCAGCTCAAGGACAGCTTAGACAGACGACCATTATAATGAGGTGGTATGATGACAAAAAAAGACGATAAAAAAGAGTTTGATCTGGATGTTTGCACACAGACTGACGCAGAACAGTCACGGCCCAATGAACCGGGCCAGGATACCTGTGATGACGGAAGGGCCGGAATTGATACAGACGAAAAAAGCAATCAGGATACCTGACAGACGAAAATAACGAGCTGAATACGGCCAAAAACGTGGAAATTTTTTGGTTACTGCGATTCTTTTTCACGTTTTTCAACGGTATATGACACCTGTACCTTGATTTTTTTCTGATCCGCAAGCCTTATGCTGGCCGGACGTAAATCTATATCAGCAGTCAGGGTGTCTGAAGACTGGATGTTTTCAAGCGAGAGGGGTTCCGTAAACAGGGTATGCATCTGCATGAGAACCTGGGTCGGGCCAATGACATTGACCTTTTGTGGTACTGCAGAAACCTGTGTCATAATGAGATCCCGGGCAAGTTTTCCCACCCATACGGGCTGAATGGCAAGTTCTTTTTGCACCGGGACATCAACCAGAACCTCAAGCTGAGATGGTTCAATATTCTTGATTGATATGCCCGGTGGCAGCGTAATGGTATTGCGGCTGACAGCCAAATGGGTTGCAAGGGTTTCCATTCCCCTGGAAAAACTCAGCCACAGCCCGGTTACACAGACCAGACATATGGCAGCTGCAAGAGCAAGTTCACGGGTCTGTTTTTGAAATCCTCCGGCAGGGGTCTCCCCTCCTGCATGCCTGACCAGCAGTTTTTCAAGCACACTTGCGTCATTGATATCATAGATCTGGTTGTTGCGTACCAGGGTGATTTTACCCCGTTCCTCTGAAACAACGATCACCAGGGCATCTGTCTGCTCTGCCAGTCCAAGGGCTGCCCTGTGGCGGGTACCGAAATGGGACGGAATGTCTGTGCGCTTTGAAAGCGGAAGAATAACGCCCACATTCGTTATCCTGTCTCCCTGGATAACGGCTGCACCGTCATGGACCGGGTTGTCACCCCAGAAAATACTCAACAGCATCTCTTTGGAAAGTTTTCCCTGCCAGGAGATTCCCCCTTGAACAACACTTTCCAGGCCCTTGTTCAACGGCAGCACAATCAATGCCCCGGTTTTCTTTCTTGCCATTTCATAAACACTTTCAACAATGATACCCATGGGTGTTTTGAGCTGATACCGTGGGATACCCCAGAAAAATGATTTCAGATCTTTGGTCTGCAGCACAGAGGATATTTCATTGCGGAACACGATAATAATCACCAGGGCTGCAACGGCAATGACACCCTGCAGCACCCAGGTGGTGATGATCAATCCCATGGAAACAGCCACCTGCCGGAGAACCCCCAGCACGGCCATGGCAAAAAGAACCCGCAGGACATTGGTGCCGCGAAAAAGTACGTAAAGGCGGAACAGAATATAGGTGTTCAGTGCTATATCCAGGACATTCTGCCACCCGATACCCATTAACTGTCCCATGGCTGATCAGTCGGAAATACTGAATCTAAGGGTTTTCATCAGCATTCCCTGACTGTCGACGATCTCAACCCGCCACGGCCCTTTGTCTGCAGATCGCAGCTGCACGCTGCTGAACGAAGACCATTTGGGAGGAGTAAGCACCAGTTTTGCATTGGATATCAAACGATCCTGCCGAAACCACCGGTGATAAATATCCGTTTGTTCAAGCACCGGATCAAAAGCGGTAAAGCAGTAGACCCTGCCCAGAGAAATGGAAAACACAACCGCCTGGTTGACAGGTTTGAAGTTTTCAATGGCCTCGCACATTACCGCCTGGACCAGCACGGGCGATGCCGCCCCGGGCTGGTCCTGGGCACGGACATAGGTGCCGGCAGCTGCCATGGCAAACAAAAACAGCAACACAACAGCAGCCCTGATGAAAGTTGTATTCATAGGTTTGATGATACCCGGGAATCCATCTGTTTTCAAGTCTGAAACCTCGACAGACAGCAATTATTTTCCATTGATTCTTTTGTAACGGACTGGTACAAAAAAACAAATCTGTTAGACGTACACAAGATGTTGACGTCCATACATTACCATCATATTACCAGGGGCCATGACATGAAACCATGTGTTGCCATACTTGCCACCGGCGGCACCATTGCCGGGATCAGCCACGCACCTACCACAGCCGGCTACTGTTCCGGCAAGGTACCCATCCGGCAGATGATTGCCTCCATACCGGATATCGATACGCTGGCACGGTTGACAGGAGAGCAGATCAGCAACGTGGGATCCCAGGACATGTCCTTTGACATCCTGGTCCGTCTGACCCGCCGCATCAACGACCTGCTGGGTCAGGACGATATCGACGGCATCGTGGTGACCCATGGCACCGATACCATGGAGGAAACCGCGTTTTTTTTACACCTTACCGTGAACAGCCCCAAACCCGTTGTGGTTACCGGCGCCATGCGTCCCGCCAATGCCATCTCCGCTGATGGTCCTCTCAATCTGTTCAATTCCGTGGCAGTGGCAGCTGATCCCGATGCCCGGGAACGGGGCGTGCTGGTGGTGATGAATGACAGAATCCACGGGGCCCATTCTTTGACCAAAACCAACACCACCTCTGTTGAAACGTTTTTATCCCCGGTAAACGGCCTGGTGGGAACCGTAAATTACGGCGACACCGTGTATTTCCGGTTTCCCTTCCGGCGACACACCTTTTTAAGCACATTTTGTACCCTGTTCTGCCGCCAGGACCCGATCATTCTGCCCCGGGTGGATATTGTGTATGCCTGCCTTGACATGCCGCCGGATCTTATTGATTGCTCCGTGGCCGGTGGCGCTGCGGGCATTGTCATTGCCGGTGACGGCAACGGCAACATGAACCAGGCCACCATGGAAAGAGCGGCCCAAATGGCCGGCCGGGGGATTTTTATTGTCAGAAGTTCCCGGGTGCCCACGGGCCGTGTGGGCCGAAATATTGAAGTGGATGATGATGCCTGCGGATTTATCGCTTCCGATGAACTCAACCCTGCCAAGGCACGGATTCTGCTCATGCTGGCCCTGGCGGAAAAAAACAGTCTACAGATGGTCCAGCAGCTGTTTTACACCTATTAACCGATATCATCCAGTTAACCGATATCATCCAGTGGCAGGTACACCCGGGTACCTTTGGGCAGATTGGAAAAATCGGTTATTGTATCGCCGGTTTTGACTTGGCCCGGCGGCAAAAAATACACGGTTCCCGGGTCCTTGTATTTTTGCCCGGCAATGCCGTATGCGGTGCGTTCACCGGTTATTATAAACGGCCCTCTATAGCCTACAATCAGCTGTGTGTTCTTCGGTAAATCATCCCAGTCTGCAATACGGGATCCGGGAAAAATTGTGCCTGACGGCAAAAAATAGATGGTGGAGTCAAAACGGTAGGCAGGACCGGCATGGGACCATGCTGTCATCCGGTCGGTGATGACTTTCACCGGGATGCCGGGAGCATCCGGCTTTTTTGTTGCGACTTCCTGGTTGAGCAGCACTTTGGTGTTGACCGGCAGCAGGTGCCAGCCGATGGTTTCTGTGATCTGATCCCCGGAAAGAATGCGGCCGCCGGGCAGGACATACGATGTGGTCTGGCTGTTGTAATCTCCCCCTGCAATGGACCAGGCGGTATTGTCTTTGGAAATAAGATTTGACACCGGGGCCGTGGCCGCCACCTGGGCTACCACCGGCTGTTTTCCATAAAACAGCTCCGCCAGATAGGGATCAGGCAGCAGCCGCCCCGTTTTTACATCCGGGTCAGATGCCAGAGTGGGGCCCAGGCCTGCCCGGGACCGGTCAAAATTTTTGGCACACCGTTTCCGGCCCCGATGGTCCTTTGGAAACCATGGATTGGGCCTGCCAAAGGCTATCTGGCTGTGGGTGAGAACGGCGGTATCATCCAGGTTGTACACTTTCTGGAGGATACCGATGAGCAGGGCAACAGACCGATACTGCCGGTCCGTCAAAGGGGCGGAATGATACCCCACCAGTTCAATGCCGATGGAAACAGAAGATATATTCTGCCGGCCCTGCCACATGGACAGCCCGGCATGGTCTGCCCGGAACTGTTTGTCAAGGATCCGGTATGTGCCGCCGTTTCTGGCGATCACATAATGGGCATGCCCACCGGGGGTGGTATGGCCGCTTGCAAACTGTTTTCCCCTGGAAACCACCCGCAGGGTGGTGGACAGTCCCAGTTCAGAGGTGTGGACAATAATATACCGGGTAGTTTTCCGCACTATTTTTTTAAAGTTATTATTGAGCCGGTTTCGATGGTCTATGATGGCATGTTGAAACTGCTGATAATCAGAGCGGCTGTATTCGGAACAAACACCAGTACCGCAAAACCCCATCACCAAAAACACAAGAGCAAACACCAGGGTCGGCCATCTGCATCCTTTTTTTATGAAACCGGCAACCTGCTCCATGAAGGTTTCTGTCTTTGTGCATGCACATTTCATTGCATCAAGTATACCAGGGATGACCAAAAAAGGAAAGCATCAAACCTTAAACTGCCCCACCATCTCCCCGAGCCGGGCTGCCAGTTTGGAAAGATCTTCAGCGCTTTCATTGACCTGGGCACTGCGGTCGGCCATATCAGCGGCTGAGTTATGGACGTCGGTAATATCTTTTGTAATTTCATCGGCAACGGCTGAACTCTGGCCGACATTCTGGTTGACCTCTTCAATGCCGGATGACGCCTGGCCAATATTGCTTGCGATTTCCCCGGTGGCTGCGGATTGTTCCTCCACTGCCGTGGCAATGGTGGCAACGATCTCATTGACATCTTTGATCACCTGGGAAATTTCATTGATCCCGGTCATGGTGTCATCGGAACTTTCCTGGATATGATCAATTTTTGACTTGATATCCATGGATGCTTCCGAGGTCTGTTTGGCCAGCTCCTTGATTTCATTGGCCACCACCGCAAACCCTTTGCCGGCCTCTCCGGCCCGGGCCGCCTCAATGGTGGCGTTCAAAGACAGCAGATTCACCTGTTCGGAAATATCGGTAATGGTTTCCACCACCTTGCCGATGGACTGGGCTGCCTGGCTCAGCTGCTGCATTTTTTCTCTGGAATCGCCTGCTTTTGTAACGGCATTGTTTGAAATCGTCCTGGCTTTTTCCGCATTCTGGGCAATCTCGCTGATGGTGGCGTTCATCTCATCAGCCGCAGCCGCCACTGTGTTAAGATTGGTACTGGATTCTTCCATGGCTGCGGACACTGAATTCATGTTGGCAGTCATTTCTTCTGCGGCTGCTGCCACAGTACTGGCTTTTTCCGATGTGTTCCCGGCCCCTTCGGTCATCTGCTCTGATATGGATGACAACTGCGTGGCTGAAGAAGACAAAGTACCCACTCCCTGGGTGATATCGGTGATCATGGTCTGGAGTTTGGCCATGAATGTATTGACCGCCTGTGATAACATACCTACTTCGTCTTGGCCGGACACAGACAGCCGTTTGGTCAGATCCCCTTCTCCCCGGGAGATGTCTTCAAGTCCGGCTACGGCATCATTGATGGGCCTGGTAATACCGGCGGCGGCAAACCAGAGACATATGGCCACCACCACCATGGCGATCAGTCCCACAATCACATTATACAGGGTCATTTCCCGAACATCAGTCATAAATTCGGACTGGTCCTGAGTGACACCGATACTCCACCCGGTTAAAGGAACATGGGCAAACCCGGCTGTTTTATGGATGCCTTTAAACACATATTCCTCCACCCCGGATTCTTTTGCCATCATGCGCCGGGTAATCTCTTCCATGCCTTGCAGGGTGTTGACATCTAGTTCAAAAATAAATTCCTTGTTGGGGTGCGCTATGACAATGCCATCGCTGTTGATCACATAGGGATAACCGGTTTGTCCGATTGTAATGGAGGTAATCTTGTCAGACAGAGTATCCAGCTTTACCACCGCAATAAACACCCCGGCAAATTCACCTGTGCTGGTTTTCAAGGGAGTACTTGCCACCACCACGGGATTGCCCGAAGACCTTGAGGCAACCGCTTCACCAATAATGGCGTTGCCCTGTTTTGCAGCGATAAAATAATCCCGGTCCTTGATGTTGACCTTGTTTTCCCGCATGGCTCCCCCCATGCTGTCGCTGACGGACAACCCGGTGGCATCTGCCAGGACAAAGAGATCATATCCCTGACCCACTGATTCAAATGCGTTGACCAGGTGCGCATCCAAGGCCTTGAGGCTGTCCATGGCCCCTTCAACTCCCTCTTTTGCGACCTGGTTAACCGCTGTATGCACCAAAGGGTTGAGAGCCATGCCCCGGACAAATTTCAATTCTGCTTCCATGACCGCCCCGGTCATGGAAACCAGATCCTCGGCCACTTGAAAGACCTCGCTTTGGGCGCGCTTGACAAGACCGTCGGCAGCCTTTTGCAGGGAAATCGCCCCCACCACTATCAAAGGCACCAGCACCAAAAACAAGCCCCCGACAATCAGTTTAAACCCCAGTTTCAAATCCTTGATCTTCTTCATATTCCCTGCCCTCCAGTTACCATTGACCGTGTCTTACGACAGCAGTGATGCAGATTTTTTACCCCTTAGTATTCGGTATCATACCTTATGCATCTGTAATGTCAAGACCCGCTCAGACCAGGACAGGGCGAGATATGACGATATCCGAAGGCCGCTCCTCTGGAATGTATCATCCTTGAAAAGATCCTACACCACATTCAATTCCTTATACAACTTGTTGGCGGCAAAACGCTCAAAGGAAAAACACCCCAGGTCCAGTGTTTTATAGCGACCATATGTTACCAGTTCAGAAACCGCTCTGCCGACTCCAGGGGCCTGCTGAAGCCCGTGACCGCTGAATCCGTTGGCAAAAATAAAATTGGTTACCTCGGGATGGGCACCGATGATTGCATTTTGATCCTTTACATTATAGGCGTAATGACCGGCCCATGATGATATCCGCTTGATGGCATCAAAGGCCGGCACCCGTTCCGCCAGAATCGGCCACAATTCTTCTTCAAAAACCGCGTAATCCATATAAAAATCTTCACAGTCCGGATCATTTTTTTCATCCGGGGATTTGCCGCAAATATAATTCTGCCCTTCCGGCCGGAAATAAGCGCCGGAAGGATCAACAACCAGCGGACAATCGGGCAACTGGGTATCGCATTTAAACAAAAACACATACCGTTTGCGGGAATGAACCGGCAGGTCTGCAATGCCTGCCATTTGCGCTACATGTGCTGCCTTGGGTCCGGCAGTATTTATAAAGGTATTGCCGTTTATGGTCTCACCGGATTTCAATGTAATTTCTCCGATTTTTTGCCCCGTACGCTTCATCCCGACCACCTGGTCTTTACAATATGTCACCCCAAGACTTTTGGCTTTGTTCTTAAATGCCATGGTAAGGCAATGGGGATCAAACCAGCCTGCATCGGCAAATCCAAATGAACCGGCCGAAAGGTCGTCTGTGTAAAGCCAATCAAATTTTTCTTTTAATTGAGCCTGGTCCAGAATCTGTACATTGGCACCGGCGGCAGTCTGTGTTTCATGATTTTTAAGCAGCACCGGCATGCCTTTTTCGGTGGCCAGAAAAAGATACCCATTTTCCATGAAATCAACAGTAACCGGGTCGTCATCAAATTGTAAATACGCATTGATGTTTTTGATAAATGAGGCACCAAACTGTGACAGTTGAATATTTTCTGTATTGGAAAACTGCTGGCGAATTCCGCCGGCAGAAAGGCTTGTGGAACATTGGGCATAGGTGGGGTCTTTTTCGACAACCAGAATTTTTCCTTTAAAATCGGGATTGCTGGCCAGAAAATAAGCGGTTGAACTGCCCATGACCGCCCCACCAATAATGATTACATCATAGGTTTCCATGTGTGATGACTCCTTTTTTCACTGGCTGTGGTACCCCACAGACAATTAGGTTGGATAGTTTGTAAAATCGTGCTGCACCATGGTTTGTCTGCAACAGAATGTTTTTATAATATTTCATTGGTATACCAAAAAAATATTTAATGTCAATATCTATTTATTCCAGTTTTCAGTGGCAATATCTGGAAAAAGCAGATATGTATTATTATAGTATACCAAAAAAATATTATGGAAGGCCCATGAATAAGCAAATATACCATACCCTGCGAAACCGGATTATTTTTTTAGAATATGCACCAGGGCATATTCTAAAAGAACAGGTTTTGGCGGAAGAATTCGGTGTCAGCCGCACCCCGCTTCGCACGGTACTGTTCCGCCTGGAATGGGAACATCTGGTCAAAATACTGCCCCGCACCGGCATCCAGGTATCAGAGCTGGAACTGAACACCATCACCCATGTATTCCAGGCCCGGCTGGAGTTGGAATCGGTCATCGGCACCATGGCTGCGGAACGCTTCACACGGTCCCATTTCACCCGCCTGGACCAGCTAACAGTCCGATGCCGGCATCTGCTGGAACATCATGACCCAGAAGGATTGGGCCGGCTGGACATGGATCTGAAACAGCTGTTCCACGATGCGGCGGGCAATCCGTTTTTAATGGAAATGTCCGACCGGTTTTATGTGCTGACCTTTCGTCTGTGGTATTTTAATCTGGTAAAAATGGACAACCATGGCCTGGCAAAAGAAGCCATGTGCCTTCAAACAGATCTTGGGGCTCTGACAAAAGTTCTGGGCGAAGGTCCTCCCGAGGCTGTGGGAAAAGATAGAAAAGATCAGCTTCTGGAGCATATACAGCGCATCCGTTCCACTTTTTTAGGATTCACTATTTGAGACTGGGGCTACAGTTTCAGGACTTTGTACAGGAATCCCCCAAGAAGCAACCACTGTATAGGTAAATCAGTGGAGAGGACAGTCACTGGAAAATACCGCCAGGGTTTCTGCCGGACAGCATCAGGATGCGGTTTTCTTATCCATGGCAGCCTGGACAAATGACAACGTTGCCTTGACATCCTTGTTCAACAGGGACCTGCACATACTGTCCTGCCAGTTTTGCGCTGCCAGGGCCTGTTGTATTTTCCGGGCCGTCTCTGTTTTAAGACTTTGTTTGAGCTGAACAAACGGATGATTGGGGGTATCAAACCACTGGCTGATGATCTGCTTTGCCCGAAAAATCAGCTGGTCCTCCGCCACCAGTTCATCCACCAGCTCCTGTTCCATGGCCTGGTTCACATCCGGTTGACATCTGCGACAATCTCTGCCAGCTGTTCCAGGGTCTGGTCTGTGACGGCATTGGTTTTGCCATCTGACAAGCAGGCAATAACAATCTGGTCTTCCATCTGTTTTTTCAGCATATAATTTTTCCCTTTCCGTTTATTAAACATTGTTTTATCCTATAACCCTGATGGAAACAAGGGGTCAGAGGAGCACATGATGGATTTTTTGGAAATACCGCCCGGCAGGCAGCCCTTGAAAAGATGGTATCTGGCAGTGATGCTCTGGTTTTTCGGCCGGGCCATCCAGGCGGCTGCCCGGGTGGATAAGGGCGTAAAATCAGAATTTGCGGCCATGCCGGACCAGTACACCTTCTGCCTGGGGGCTTTTCCCGCAGGCCCCTATTTGGTCGTGGGCAAAGATGCAAAGGGCCGGGTCAGATACATGGGGTCATCCCTTACCAACCACACCATCCACCTGACCCTGATGTTTAAAAGCATTACCCACCTGTTTTTGGCATTTACGTTCCAGGAAAGCACGCCGGTGGCCAATGCCAGAGACCGGCTGTTTGTGAACGGAGATGTTCCCCATGCCTGTGCCGTGGTGCGGATCATGGACATGATCCAGGTATTTTTGCTGCCAAAACCTTTGGCAAAACTGGCTGTCAAGCGCTATCCTGCCTGGCCCCTGAAACGCCGCACCATTGTCCGGGCACAGGTATTATTTCGTGCGGTTGCCGGATTGTAAGGAGCTGACCATGACCGCTTCATCGCATTTTTTATGCCGGGCCAAAACCGCATTCGGCACCAGTGCCCTTTTCCACCTGCCCTTTGATCTGTCTTCCATGAATGCCTGCAAACCCTTTGTCATCACAGATCAGGCGGCCCGGGATGCAGAACTGGACCGGTATCTGGCCCGGGCATTCCAGGACTCGGACATGAC